>JAFZZD010000089.1 GCA_017615955.1 Victivallales bacterium | reverse complement strand
GTGCGAGGCAATTGGCATTCTCAATTGCGTTTGGCAGTCCTACGTCCTGAGTGCGCGGCCAATGGCCGCGCACATTGGCGCCATCGGCGCATGGAAACAAATGGAAATCGATACTCCCAGCCCGCTCATTTTCTGGCACAAGGCGTAAGTACCAAACGTCCGACGGCGATCTCATTGGGCCGCGTGTCATTGGGAATGTATGCCGGGCCAATGAAGCGGGCGGAAAAATGCAGGTCGTAGTCATTTCGGGAGACGCCATCGTCCTCAAGCCTGTATGCCGAGGCTAGGTTGACCTTAATGCGCCACAGATGCCCCCAGAAAATTGATTTGGGTCCAAGTTTCACATTTGGGATGCAGTACCAGTGGAATGCGCCATCGCTGGGAATGTCCTTGACGTGGATTGACTTGGAGCACACGCCTGGTGCCCAGAAGCCAAAGGACGTGACAGGCAGCTTGCGCACAGTGTCCTTGCCATGCCATTTTGCATCTGCCATGTTTTTGCTCACGATGGCCTTTCCTATTGCGGAATCAGGTGCGTCAATGACCATGCTCAGGCCTTCCTCCACCCGCTGCGGCCAGCCAAAGACCTTTGCTCCTTCCGTTGCGGCAAACTGCTCTGGCATAGGCAGACTCGCCTTCAACGCCGTGAAACGCTGCTCAAACTTGTCAAGCTGCGCTTTGATTTTGGTTCCCTTGAAGCGTTCAAGCTGCTCAATCACCAGAGTGTGCAGCTCATCAAAAAGTGCCTCCTCGGTGAAGCCCGCAGTCTTGAAAAGCGGCATTGTCCTGCCTCTCAGATACAGCGTGTACCACAAAGGCGCGATTCTTTCGCAGCGAACGTGATGGAACTCGTTGGTGCCAGGCAAGACCTTTTCCTGCGCGGCCAGGAGCATGCGATGAATGTCAAGCAATGTCTGCGGCGTCAGGTAACTCCAATTTCCTACCTGCATCATCACCTGCCTACGTGGTTCTGCGGCGGTGCCCTTCCGCAGCAGGGCAAGGAACGCTGCCATCTCCACATTCGCCGCGCCATAGTAGCCCTCCAGGAATTCCTCCACTGCCTTTTCCACATCGGCGTTTCTATCCACCATTAGCCTTGATGCCAGGTAGTATTCAAGGTCAATGAAATTCTGTGGCGAGACAAAGCTGCGTTCCGCCTCGATGAAAATGGCCTTCACCCCAGCGGAATGGAAGCGGATGAAGTCGCTTTGGAGGGCGTCAAGCACCACTTCTGGCCGCGGAGGATCGAAGAAGCTGTCAAAGCCCATGTTCCAGTAGTCCCACAAGACCAGATTGGCACCTGTCCGCCTCCAGCTTTCCAGCATTTCCGCTTGTTCTTTGTTGAATTCATGTCCCAGCGGGCGGAAGCAATCGCTTTTCATATAGGGGTCGCAATATTGCACATACACATTTTCAAGCGGGCGAATGCTCTTTGGCGGGACGAGAGTACTGCTGTAGGCGAAGGTTCTCAGGCAGATTTCAGGATATTCCGTTTTTATGCGCCCCGCGACCTTGTTCATGAATGAGAGCAGAAGCCCGCTCTCACCTTCCACGTCTGAGATTTCTCGGCATGAAGGGCAAAGGCACATGAATGCGGAGGAATCCATTTGGGAGATGTCATACATCACAGGGGGATTGTCAGGCGTCTTTTTCCTGTCACTGCGAATGAAATCCAGCAGCGTCTCCGTCACAATCTTCGCCACATCGGGATTGCTAAGGCAGATGTTGCCGCCCTGGGGCGTTCCATGGAATCTCCTGCCCTCCTTGTCCATGCTGAAATATTCGGGATGGGAGGCAAAATACTTTTCGGGCGGCAGGTAATTGTAGAAGTTATGGTATGGAGGCAAGGCAGGAGAGAGGTGAAAAAGGTCCCCCTCATACAGGTCCCTGTGCGCCTTCTGTCCTGTATGGCTGCCATTGAAGCGGTTGCGCAATCTGTGCATTTTCCATTTTTGAAGTGGCTCCTGAGCCTGGATTCTATCAAAGAAGATCGGGTACATGTCAAAGATGTGCCTTCCCGCGAAGTCTGGGCTGCGGCGTTCGTCAATCACAGGCAAATCCAGAGTATCCCTTCGATTCGGCAGCTTCACGGTGTCCCAGGCGAGGAAACGCACACCGAGCCTTTCCAGAAAGGCATACACTCCATACAGAACGCCAATGGGACACCCGCCCGCAATGACCAGCCTCTTTCCATCGCCCCGAATGCTCCATTCCTCCTTGCCGTATTCGTGCCGCCCGCCATCCAGCATTCTGGCTTCTGGCGTGTCTCCAAGGAAAATTGCCTTGTCCTGTTCAGACGAGGGCGAGGAGACAATCGAGCACTTCTCGGCAGTCAGCCGCGCAAGGAAATCCAGCAATTCCCTTGCGGCCAGCCTCTCAAATTCCGTTGGTGTCTCGCCCTGGACAATGCAGATGTCCCCGAACAAGCACAATGCTCCAAAGAGCAAGACAAGGGCGGTGCATTTCAGTCTCATGCTCAATACCAGGGCTTGTTGATGCGAATGTTGACATTGTTCTTATAGCTCATGGCCTGAGCAAGCCCGCCACTTTCGCAATGGCCATCGCAAAACAGAATGTTCAGCTTGTTCAGATGGCGGAACTGCGTCCCCTGTGCGCCTGCGGGCAGACATGTGTCAATCTTTGAGAAGTTCGCATGCTCCTCATTGGTCTTGTCAGGACTGACAAAGTATGTGGCAGTTGCATCGACTGCGGCATTGCAGTCCATGAGCATGGCCACATTGGACGCCCTCTTCATTGTCTCCACTTTGACAAAAGTTATGGTAGTTCCGCCAGGCGCGAAGGCGCCGTTCCATGAATCCAGCCCCAGGTTCTTTGTGTTGTTGTTACTGGCAAGCTGGTCATTGGAATTGTAGTAAAGCCCCAAGTTGATGCCATACGAGCTCGGCTGCTTCTGGTTGTCGCAGCTGGGGCAGAACTGCATGCCCTTCTGCCTTTTAGGCACGGCCTCCAGCCTTGCGCCGGCCTGGTTCCAGCCGTCGAGGTATGTCAATAGCCCCAAGGCATGGAGAAGTTCAGGCCATGGATGTGTGCTGTTGTTGGGGAACAGTCCAGTGTCATATAGGGCATTATTGCCCTTCGATGGAAGCCAGCCATCGCTGGTGTCCGAATAGATTGCAAAGGCGAGCCCCATCTGCTTCAGATTGGATGTGCAGCTGATGCTTTGTCCCTTGGCTCTGGCTTTGCTCAAGGCAGGAAGCAGCATAGCCGCAAGTATCGCGATGATTGCGATTACCACCAGCAATTCAATCAAAGTGAAGAACTGCTGCAATTTCCCGTGTATTAGATTTTGCTTCATGTTCAAAGCCTCCGCTTTCCAGTGTTAAATTCGTGTGCGCCGCAAAAGCCGTTTTTTTTTGCAGGTGAATATATTGATTTTAAGCACTAATACAACAAATTATGATATAATAATATTTACAATAATTATAATAATTCACAAGTCACCCATGAGGACGAAAGGAGCATAGGCAAATGAATGGAAGCGAGATAAGGAGCAAAGGAGCGTTTTGCAGGGAAAAAAGAGGAAGATTCCACAATGAAAAATACTATTGTCCGAATGGTTCAAATCCAATTTCCCTGGATTTCCTTGACATAAGGACCTTTGGCGAAACGGAGTTTCTGCCAGGCGGGGTATTCAAAATGCAGTGTCCCCTATGGGTGATACAGCTCCAACTTTCAGGCGAGGCGCAAATCCAGAATGGGGACGAGCTTCACAAGCTGCTTCCAGGTGATTTGGTTCTTGCGCCACCACAGGTAAACTATTCATACATCGTGCAAGGCGCATCGCCAATGACAAAGTACTTCATAACTCTGCAACAGGGAGTTTACATTGACATAGTGCTCAGAGACATACTGAACCACGAGGGAGTTTTCATTCTAAGGGGCTGCATTGCCCTTGAAACCCAATTCCGAAAAATCAAGGAGGCACTTCTGCAGCATGACATCTGTGAATGCTCGACTGCGATTTACAGTCTTCTCTTCAGGATATGCGAGATTCGCTCCCGAACCTCGCGCCAAAACAATTTCAAGATGAAGCTGCAGCGGGCCGTCTCCAAAATCAAGAACATGACCACGCTGGAGACGCTGGCAGCCGAGACGAACATGAAAAAGTACACATTGATACGCAAATTCCGCAAGGAACTTGACACCACGCCCATGAAATACATCATTTCCATGCGCCTGGAGTACGCAAGCAAAATGCTGATGTTCAGCGAGATGAACATCACGCAGATAGCAAACGCCTGCGGCTATAATTCCCCTGCCTTCTTCATAAAGGAATTCAAGAAGAAATACGGTGTCACACCAGGTAATTTCAGGAAAAATACAACTCCTTAAACAAAAATAAACAAGGCATGCCTTTCCCGCTGGCTTTCGCCAGCGGCACCCGACAATTTGCGGCTTGGCGCGATAGTTTCAAAATTGCCTCCATGACCATATTCTACAGCAGCCTCTATTTTCCGCAGTCATACGCCGCAAATGAAGCCAATGTTCTCTGCACATCAGCAGCCAGTGACCTGTCCCCCTCAATCCAGACATCAAAGCCGTATGGCTCCATTTGCAGAGGTGCCGCCTTCTCCGCAAACACAGGTTGAGTGGTGCCTTCCCTGCAAATCCAGAAGCCATGCGCCGCGTCAATTTTGGGAATTGCCTCTGCAAGTTCAGGCTGAGTATTGACGAATAGCCACATCCGAGTGCCGTCCTTGCCGTGCCAGGCGGAGCTTGCAATCACAGGAAGACGCACCTTCTGGCGTGTATATCCGCCCCAGAAACTGTCCGCCATCTTCATCGTATTGCCAAAGTCAATGGGCTTCTGCATGGTTCCCGCATTGAGCCATGGCAGCAGCGCCTTGCGCAGATGCACGGCCTTCTTGACGAAGAGGCGGCGATTGTCCGCCTTGCTCAATTCCACAGGCTGGAACCAGCCTATCTGCTCGGCGTTCACAAGTTGCTGCGCCACCTTGCAGTAGAAGGACTGCGCATCGCCTGGCCAAATGCAGTTGTAAAGGCGACCCACAAACTGCACACGCCCCGCATAGATGGACTGGTACAGCGGAATCTGCTCCGGGTCCACCCATCGCGCAGCCAAATACCCGTCAAACTGCCTCATGTATGGTTCTGCATTCTCCTCGGTGGTGTGGCAGAAATCAGGATGCTCCTTACGCAGTACCTGGAAGATGCGGTCAAATATTGGCCAATACCCCTGTTCAAGCCACAATGCAGGGTCATTGAGTTTATGTCCATGCGACACATCGTAGCAAAGGCGCGGTCTGCCAGTGCCCACCTGGTCGTGATACACACCATTGAAGCCGTCCTTTGCCATTTTCACCGTGAGGGAGACGAGTATGTCCTGCCATCCGCGGGCAACGGGGCACATGATGGTGTAATTCATGTACTTGCCGTAGTTTTCGCTGTTGATGCTGCCGTCCCTGTTCTTGACGGCATACTTGAGGCCTTCTGACGTGTATTTCCAGTCCGTGTGTCCAGGGCCATCCTGGGTGTTCCACAGCCGGTCGTCAATATACGGCAGCACATAAATGCCAGCCTGCTGCAGTTCCTTCAGGACGCCAGGTGCAAAGTCCTTTGGCCTGAAATGAGGCCAGCCGTATTCGCTGGTGTCATTCCATTCGTACCAGTGCACGCAGAATGGCATGTCAAGGTACTGGCGCAGGTAAATCAGCTCCTTCACTTCCTTTTCCATTTTGTTTTTGTCCTTGGTGATAAATCGTATCCAAAGTGCATTGTCCCTGAACCACTGTGGGGTTGAGGTGCGTGGCAAGTCCGCAAGCCACCAGCTGGCCTCCTTTTCCAGGAAACACCTGTAGATCTGGCCTGCCTCATACCACTGCCCGTCATAGAGTTCGATTGCGGCCTGGCCGTTCGTTTTGAAGTTGTTTTCCTGCTTGTTAGCCACCACAGGATTCTCCCAATTCACCAGCAGATTGCCGCGGCTGCCCTCGGCGGAATAGCTTTTCGTCAAGGCTCGCCCATCCTCGTATCCAAAGTAGATGCCATGCCTGGAAGCCTCGTTGTAGTATGCGCCGAACTGCATGGTCACGCGTCCTGACGGATATACGCCAGACTGCCCTGCCCTGAACATGTCCATCAATGGATTGCGCAGCAGAATGCCTGACATATATGGATGCACCAGGCGTCCCTGCTGGCCCAGTCCAGCAAATGCGTACTCTGGATAGTTGACGCTCTCCAGCACATAGTCCGAGCAGTTCTTCAAGTGGAAATCGCTTTCAATGCGGGCGTTATTGAAACGCAGCGTGGAATGCGCGTCAAAGGGAATGTCGCCCTTCCCTGTCCAGATTATTTCCAACTGATTTCCCGACACGGCAGACAGCCATTCCACATCAGGCGAATTATAGGAAATGACTTTGTTCTGCTTTCCCTTGTACCACTTGCCGCTCCAGGAAATCGCCTTCTCGCCGAAGACGCTGGCATTGCTGCGCCTGTCCAGCACCTCCACCAGCGGATGCGCCCCCCTGCCCTGCCCTGTCAACACCATTGCCGCCATCTGCTCCGTAATGATGATGCGGCAATTAGTGGTGGCGTTCATCTTTATGGCGAAGGCCTCCAGCGTGGCGTCCTGGTTCCTTTGCACGAAGGCAGCCAGTTCCAGCAGCTTCTTCTGGTCATAGCCAGTCCTTGCTGCGCGGAGAATGCCATTTGCCGCCATTTTGGCGGGAAGCTGGCCTTGTTTCTGGATTTGCTGGCATATTTCCTGCAATTCAGACTCCACATCAAAGAAGCCCTTGCGTTTAGGCTTCACCAGCTTTTCCTGGCTGCAAAGCGCGGCGATTTCAGCCTGGTTCAATGCGCGGCCATAAATGGCGGCGTTGGCAAAGACGCCGTTCATGAACCAGGGTCCGCCGCCAAAGCCACGCCCCAACTCAACTGGTACATCCAGAGGCAACGGCTTAACATCTGGGAAACGCCTGGTTATGCCGCAATTTCCGTTCAGGTAAATGCTGAGGCTGTAGCCCTTTTCGCCCTGGGCCGCATCTGAATAGTATGCGAATACTGCCGCCACGTGCGCCCATTCGCCAGACTGGGGCAACTCCTTGCTCAATGTATGGGCGCACCAGTTCTTGCCGTCATGGAAGTTCACATAAAGGTCATCGTGCAATTTGCCGAAGATGAATTCCTTGTCCTTGGCGAAGAACATATCCACCGAATTGGGCAGTGTCTTGTCATCGGGATTGTAGTTCATCTTCACCGTCGCCACCAAAGTCAGGCCATTTTGGGAAAGGTGCATATTGTTGCTATTGGGGATGAAGGCAAAGTCGCCTTTGCCGCTAAGCTGAAGCTGCCCATCTGCGAGTTTCGCGTGCCCCTTCAGCTCCAGGTCGCACTGCTTCTCGGAAAAATCATATTGACACAGCAATCCTTTAGTTAAATCCTGGGCGTACGCACAAAACGCCAGGCACAGCAGCAACGCAAAACAAGCAAAAGTCCTTCTCATAAAACACCTTTGTCTAAATTTTACTTAATCACAGATGTCATACTGTATTTTGCCTTTTCACATTTTCAAACCACACATTTTTCCACC
>JAFZZD010000088.1 GCA_017615955.1 Victivallales bacterium | reverse complement strand
GGCTATCAGCATTGAAATTAACGCAGAAATCCTTTGAAATCCCCAGTCTGCCGCCGCTTGCAAAGGCATCCTGATTCGCGGCCAGATACTGGAAGTTCCATTTATAGATGTCAGTCTGCTCCTTGATGCGCTTCCTGACATCCTCGCTGGTGAACTCCTTGCTGGCATTCTCCATCCCATCCGTGATGATAACGAATACTACATTTTCTGGACGTTCTTCCTCCTTCATCGCCGCCAGTTCCTTGCCCAGAGTGTCGATTGCCGTGCAGACGGCATCGTTCAGAGCGGTGCATCCAGAGCAATTATACTTTGCCATCAAGTCGTCCTTGAAATTCGCAAGATCAACATGTTCGACAATTCGCTTGACTTGGTCGGAGAACTGATAGAGATCGAATACGGTCTTGCCGCCCGCCTCATTCTGTTTTTTCAGGAAAGCGTTGAAACTGCCTTTGGTGTCATCTTCAATTGAGGCCATGGAGCCTGAAGCATCGAGAACAATGCAGATGTGCGTGTAGTCTTTCATGAGAGTTACTCCTTGTTTGTTTTGAAAAATGTAAACAATCTTTCTAAAAAACGCCCATAAGATATACATGGACCTCTGCCATAATGTGTCATACTATTTGGCAGGCATAAAAATAACTATCGCATAACTTTTTTAGGACATGCAGGAATTGGAGAAAAACTGCCAGAACTCCAACTATTCCTGTTTTTATGGCTACGCTCTGTTCCCGAGCAGAGCGTTTTACTAATGCCATATTCCCTGGTGGGCAGAGCTATCGTGCCTCGATGAAGTCCAGGAAGTCCTGCCAGGCCTGCTTCTGGCATTTGCGGGTAACATCGTAGAAAAAGCCGTGCTCCGCCATTGGATAGTGCTTCATGATGGAGGGAATGCCCAGGGCATTTTGCTTTTCCATGAATGCCTGGTTGAAACGGGCGGGGAACATGTGCTCGCACTCCGCCTCCATAAATAAGATGCGCGGATTTGACTTGTCCAGATATTCGCGTGGAGAGAGTGCCTTGTACCGCTCTGGGGCTTTTGACCAAGGGGCGCCAGCCGCCCTTTGCATTGAGACCCATACATGGGGGAATATCTCGTCCCATGGCTCGAATGTGATCGGGGTTGACTGCAGCAAAGCACATTCCGGCTGCACCCACTCGTTATCAAGCGTAGCCTTTGCCTCTCCAGGGATCTGTCCTGGTCTGGTCAATGCCAGCAAGGCCCCAAGATGTGCACCTGCGCTTCCGCCATGCACCGCAATGCGCAATGGGCGTGAATTGGCCTTCAGCCATGACACAAAGTCATCGTATGCCTCGCGTATGTCCTTGAGCTGCTCAAAGGCATTGGCCTCAAGCCTGTAGTCCGTGGTGGCGCAAACATATCCCAGCTGATTCAGCTTATCGCAGAAAATATGCGCACCAGTGCGCGATCCGCCATTCCAGCCGCCGCCATGCACAAAGAAGACAGCCGTGTCCTTGCTGATGGTCTTTGGCACAAACAAATCATACACTCGCCCGCGTATAATGGGTGTATCCAGATAACAAGACTGAAAACGCAGTTTCATAATATCTTCCGATGTAATTTCAAAACTTCTGGCAAAGCATGCCTTTTCCGCTGGCTGAAGCCAGCGGCTACGAGAGTTCGCGGCGCGGCATAAGAGTTTTGAAATTACCTCTTCCTAAAAACTCTGCGCCTCTGCGCCTCTGCGTTAAAAAACTCTGCGCCTCTTATCAGGCTTTTACCAGTTTGCGTTTGATTTGTTCGATTTCGCGCCTGAAGTCTTCGCTTTTTTCCAGTTTTGCCTCGATAGTTTGAACGGCATGAACCACAGTGGCATGGTTTCTGGAGAATCTCTCCGCAACACTGGCGGCTGAAAGTTCGGTCATCTTGCGGGAAAGGTACATGGCAATCTGCCTGGGAGTGGCGATATTCGCAAGACGGCGCGGCCCGGTTATGTCAGAGACGCGCAGGTCATAGTGCTCGGCGACGGTCTTCTGAATGCTGTCCACGGTGATGGATGATTCAGTTTCCTCCGACATAACGTCAGCCAATATCTTTTCGGCGGACTTGACATTTATATCGATTTGCAGCATCGAGGCCGTTGACACCAGCCTGAACACGCTGCTTTCAAGGCGGCGGATGCTGGAGCGGCAATGCTCTGCCACAAAGCGAATAACCGCCTCGTCCAGCTTGTATTCCTGATGCTCCTGCTTCTTGTGGATGATGGCGATGCGCGTCTCCAGGTCAGGCTGCTGTATCTCCGCCGTAAAACCACATTCGAAGCGTGAAACCAGGCGCTTCTCCAGGCCATTTATTTCCTGTGGCGGCCTGTCCGAGGTCATTACAATCTGCTTGTGGGCATTGTACAACGCATTGAAGGTATGGAAGAATTCCTCCTGGAATTTCTGCGTAGTGCCCAGGAACTGCACATCATCTATGAGAAGCACATCCAGACTGCGGTACTTGTGGCGGAATGTCATGGATTGGTTGTGGGACATGGCATCCACATATTGGTTAAGCATTTCCTCGCTGGTGACATACATCACCTTGGCCGATGGAGTGCGGCGCAGCACCTCCTGGGCGATCGCCTGCAACAGATGTGTCTTTCCCATGCCAGTGCCGCTGTAGATGAAATATGGATTGTATTGCGAGCCTGGCTTTTCCGCCACGGCATTGCTGACCGCGTAAGCTATGCGGTTGCAGTCGCCGACAACAAATTCATCGAAAGTGAAGCGCCTGTCCAAAGTCACCAGGCTGCCTTCTTCATCCAGCTTTGTGGGCTTTGCGACTGAAACTGGTGCAATTTCCGCTTTAGAAGCCACCTTGCGCCTTATGCTCACTGTGGGCGCAGTGCCATCGACAGCTGTTTTCTTTGCGTCAGGCATCACCTGGAAGAGCACATCATATACCTCTCCAGTCGCAATGTTCAAGGCCTCTTCGATGACATCCTTGAAATTGTTGCCCATCCAAATCGCGCACATTTCATTGAGCACTCCAAGAGTCACCCTATGCTCCTCTATGCCCAATGGCTGCAGCGTGGCTATCCACATCTCGAACTGGCCAGTATCAACCTGGCCACGGAGATAGGCTTTCGCCCTGGTCCAAATATCCTTCAAATCCGTCATATATATAAAAAAGTCATTGATCAGTTAAATACTCTCTGGGGCACCGCCTCAATGCATAGTGCCTTCGAGGAAATCCCGCAACTGGAAAGCAGAATGCTTCTCGTATGTTCGCATTGCGCATTCCGCGCCAGCCTTGAGACTACCTCTCCAAAAGAACGGGGCTTATTTTAAACGCCATTTCCAAACTACGCAAATGGAAAAATCATCTTTTTCGAAAAAATTATTTTCCAATAATTCTAACCCATGCTATTTTCTCCTTGCTTACGCCATTTAAAGCTAACATTTTTCAGCCATCATTTTTCCAAAGGCATTTTTAATGCTTTTTTCAAGCCGAAACAGTTTATTTTCCATTCAAAAACGGCTAACTGCATATAATTACGCATAGTTACGATTTTTATGCTATAAAAATTAGCATATTCTTTTTCGCATAACAATATTTCGCAACCAGGAGTTTTTTTAAGCCTGTTCTGACTTGAAATAGCAGAACTGGAATATATAATCCCAGCATCCTAAAAACAAGGCTCAATGGCTAATAAACAAGACATAAACAGGCAACAACAGGACACACGCCTCTTCCTGCCAACTTGCAAGGCAGACATGCTGGCACGGGGCTGGAAGGAACTGGACATCCTTCTGGTCTGCGGAGACGCATACATCGACCACCCATCCTTCGGCCTCCCTCTGCTGGGACGGGTGCTGGAGGCCGCCGGCTACAAGGTGGGAATGGTTTCCCAGCCACGATGGGACACAAAGGACGACATAACCTGCATGGGCAGGCCACGCCTGTTCTGCGGCATAGGCGCTGGATGCCTGGATTCCATGCTGGCGCACTACACCGCGTTCCGCAAAAAACGGCATGAAGACGCATATACGCCAGGCGGCAAAGCTGGTGCCCGCCCCAACAGGGCCTGCATCGTATATACCAACCTGGTGCGATCCGCATTCCCTGGCTTGTTCACTGTCATCGGCGGCATCGAGGCCTCCCTGCGAAGAGCCGCGCACTATGATTTCTGGACGGACAGCCTGCGCCGCTCTATTCTCTTCGACAGCAAGGCCGACCTACTTATATATGGAATGGGAGAACGGCCGATAGTTGAACTAGCAAAAAGACTTGACCAAAATCAACCCACAAAGGGCATACCTGGCACCGCATGGATTGACGACACGGCGGAAAACGCGGAATTGCTGCCTTCATACGAAAGCATACTTCTGGACAAGAAGGAGCTGATGAAGGCGACGCTCGCCATGGAGCAGCACGTGCACACTGGAACGGCAAACCTGGCGCAGCAGCATGGCAACCGCTATGTCGTAATGGCACCGCCGCAACCCACCATGACCACGGAGGAAATGGACGCCATATACGCCCTGCCCTTCACGCGCAAACCACATCCTTCATACAAGGAGCACATTCCCGCTCTGGACACGGTGAAGTGGAGCATGACCGCGGTTCGCGGTTGCGGTGGCGGCTGCGCATTCTGCTCCATTGCGCTGCATCAGGGGCGGCATCTTACATCCCGCAGCGCAAAGTCCCTGCAGGACGAGACACGCAGGATGACGGCGATGCGCGACTGGAAAGGAAGCATATCGGACGTGGGCGGGCCAACCGCGAATCTCTGGGGTGCATATTGCAAGACGGACGCCAAGGGTTGCCGCAGAAGCAGCTGCCTTGCGCCGCAGGTCTGCCCCTATCTTGTTCTGAACCAGGTGGAGTATCTGAACATGCTCCGCAGCCTGAAGCGTATCCCTGGTGTGCGCAATGTCGGCATTGCCAGCGGCATCAGGCATGACGCTGCGCTGAAGGAACCCCAGTTCATTGACATTTTGGCCGCTGAATTCACGGCTGGTCATCTGAAACTGGCGCCAGAGCACATCACACCCAAGGTACTGCGCATCATACGCAAGCCAGACTTCGAGCTTTTCGAGAAGTTCTGCCGCATTTTCGCGGAGGCCTCAAGAAAACACGGCAAGGAGCAATACATAGTACCTTATATAATGAGCGCATTGCCAGGCTGTGAGATTGGGGACATGAAGAAGGTGGCCCAGTGGTTCCGCAGCCAGGGCTGGCAGCCGCAGCAGTGCCAGTGCTTCATCCCCACGCCAGGCACAGTGGCCACCGCCATGTTCTACGCTGGAATTGACACTTCGTTCAATCCAATCCACATTCCCAAGACGGACCGGGAACGGGAGGACCAGCACAAGGCGATTTTCTGGAATAACAACGACGGACATAACAATCACAATAACAACACACAAGGAAGACAACATTCACACAAGTATGGAAATCCAAGGAAAGATCATCACTGAACAGGACCTGCGCTTCGGGCGCACTGGATATGTGGCATTGCTGGGGCGCCCCAACACTGGCAAGTCCACATTGCTGAACACCCTGCTTGAAAGGCACATAGCCGCTGTCTCGGCAAAGCCCCAGACCACAAGAAAGCATCTGCTGGGCATTTTCACGGACAAGGATGCACAGATCCTCTTCCTGGACGCGCCTGGCATCCATCAGGGCAAAATAGCCATCGACGAGGCAATGGACCGCTCCATAGAACGGGTTTTGACGGATGCGGACATTGTGCTATGCCTGGCGGATCCAACCCGCAAGCCAGGCGCAGAGGACCAATTGGCGGTGGACCGCGCAAAGAAGTCAGGCAAAAAAGTCATAATTGCAGTCAACAAGATGGACATCGCCACGCCAGAGCAGGTGTCTGAATGCAAGGACTTCTACCATGCCGCCCTGCCCGATGCGCCAATTCTGGAGATTGCGGCCATCGACCATGAGAAATCGCTGCCGCTGCTGGCTCTGCTGAAGGAGAACCTGCCGCAGGGACCATTCCTCTATGACGAGGATGAGATCACCGATGTCTATGAGCGGGACATCGCAGCGGAATTCATACGGGAAGTGCTGCTGGAGAAGTTGAACCAGGAGGTGCCGCATTGCGTGGCGGTGTCCATTGACAAATGGGTGGAGAAGCCCAGCAAGATCTCCATTGGCGCGGTGCTGTACGTGGAGCGTGAGGGACATCGCGGCATAATCCTCGGCCATGGCGGACAGCGCATTAAGGAGATACGCGTCGCCGCCGCCAAGCGCATCGCGGACTTTGTGCAAACCCACGTGGACCTGAGCATATTTATAAAGGTAAAGGAGGACTGGCGCGAAAACAAGCGCTTCCTTGCTGAATGCGGGCTTGAAACAAAATAAAAAGGAAAAACGCACCATGAAAAAGACATTATTCATTTTAGCTCTGCTAGTTTGCGCAACCGCATTGCTCCAGGGATGCACCTCTTTGTCCACGAAAGAAACGAGCTGCGCCCCCGCCTGGAAAGACTGGGACAACTGGAAGAACAATCCGCCTGAACTAATTGAACGCACGGAGAAATACACGCCAGAAAAATGGGCAATGCGCTTCATCAAGCAACGCGAGGCATTGGAGAAGTTCGCTCCATGGATCCTGGACGAATTCAAGCAGATCGACCAGGCAATGGGATGGCCCGAAGGATTCTCCGAAAAGAAGTCCTGTTATGGTGTGAAGAACAAGGTACCGCCGCCGGAGCATGAATGCACCAGCTGGGCCGCAATGCCTGACATCACGGATACCAAGTGCGTCATGATACACAAGAACAGGGATTCCTCCATCAGCAGGTTGGCAGTCTATCGCCACCAGACGCCTGGCAAGAACGCCTTCATCGGCTGCGGCGCATACGGCTCGCTCTTCCCGGCTTCAGGCGTCAATGAAAAGGGTCTTGCCATAATAATGAACGCAGGCGACACCACAGACGATGTGCACCAGTATGGATTGAGCACGCCGCAGATGCTGCGCATTGCCCTGGAATGCTGCGACAATGCAAAGGATGCAGTAGCCCTGCTGAAGAAGATGGCATTGGCAGGCGCGTATAGCCGGCCCGACTGCGGCAGCCTCTGGTATGTGGCAGACCCCAACACGGCATTTGTAATGGAAATGGCGTTGCATCGCGTTGAATACCAGGAAATCAAGAGCGGCTTCTCCATCAGGGCAAATGAATGGCATTTCCCGCCCATGAGGGCAATCTCCAAGGACGGGCCTGGCATGATGGCCTACAGCCTCAGGCGGGAAATTGCCGTGCAGAAGCTGCTGATGCTGGATGCATACAGGAAGAATGGCGTTCTCACGCAAAAGGACGTCGCCATCGCAAGCCGTTTCCGCCCCGACACAGCGGATGCCAAGAAAAGGTTCACTGAAAAGGAAATGCAGCATGTCATACGCCTCTGCGGAGACAGGACCATATCTGGCAGCACCTTCGTGCTGGACAAGGAGTTTCCAGAGGTGCTTACCACCGCCTGGATTGCCTGCGGGCACATCTGGCACTCCATCTACATCCCATATCCCATCACGCTGACGGACTTCCCCAAGCCAATCGCCAACGGCACATACGCGGACGCAGTCTTCCAACGCTTCTGGAAGTACAAGTACAAGACCTCCCTTGATGACACTTTCAAAATCGAGGAGGAAATGCGCCAGGCGCATAACGCCGCCGTTGACAAGGCAAGGGAACTGCTGCGCCAGAACCGCAAGGACGAGGCAGTCAAGCTGCTGAACGACACCTTTGCCCAAAACTGGGAAAAGGCAGCCGCCTTCCACAAAAACAGAGACATGAAATAACGCAAAGTCCTCTTTAACGCAGAGGCGCAGAGATTTTAACGCAGAGGCGCAGAGATTTTAACGCAGAGGCGC
>JAFZZD010000087.1 GCA_017615955.1 Victivallales bacterium | reverse complement strand
GATGGCTCGATGCCTCGCTTGAGGCCTCTGGAGGAGAGCGCTTCTTCTGGAAACGGCAATACCACCAACAACTATTATTACCAGCAGGCACCGCAGCCGCCGAAAAAGGGCGGTTTCCTGAAGAAGTTGTTTGTGTTTCTGCTAGTAGTGTTCCTGATCTTTGCGTTTTTCGGCGGCTTGATTGTATTGGGGATATGCGGCGTTGCTGCCATTGCCTCAAGTTTTGAGGATTTTGACAGCGAATCCGAAAAGAAGGTCAAGGAAACCGTGCGTATTTCAGGCGACGAGGACAATCAAGTCGCAGTGATTGAAGTAAAGGGCATCATTGCCAGGGCGAAGATGTCCGGCGTGGCTTGTTCCGAGAAAATAGTGGATCTGATAGACCACGTTAGGGAGAACAAGGATAATTATTGCGCCCTGATCATAGACATGGACACTCCTGGCGGAGAGGTCATTGCCGCCGATGAAATATACGGCGCATTGCGCAAACTGAAGAAGGAGGACGAGAAGTTCCCTGTTGTCACTTGCATGCATTCCATGGGCGCCAGCGGCGGCTACTATGTGGCTGCTGCAACGGACTATATCATCGCCAACAGGATGACCTTCACTGGCAGCATAGGCGTCATCATGTCATCCTACAATATCAGCGACTTGATTGGAAAAATCGGCATCAGCGAGCAGGTGTTCCGTTCGGGCGACATGAAGGACATGATGAGTTCCACTCGTAAAATGACAGAAAAAGAACGCATTTATATGCAGAAGATGATAAACGACACCTTTAACGAATTTGCTGGCATAGTTGCGAGCGGGCGTGAGGCATACAAGACTGCGGAGGATGTGAAGGCGGCACCCTTTGGCGATGGCCGTGTCTTGAGCGGTGCCGAGGCATTGGAATACAAGCTGGTGGATGAACTGGGCGGTTTCGATGAAACAGTGAAATATGTGCAGGACAAACTGGGATTGGAGAACAAGCCGCAGATTGTGCAACTGAACAATAAGAGCAGCTTTTTTGACAGTCTGTTGGAGATGCGGGACAAGTTACCGTTGCAGACAAGTCTGGTGCCAGGCAATACCTTTATGATGAAGGCAGGATACCTGTATTTCCTGTTGCCCACAACCACATTATGACATTAAGGAGCGGGAGAAGATGATGCGTTGCAAGTTGCTTGCCTCATGCGTATTGCTGGCATTGTTTGTGGTTGCCGATACGTATTATCCCAAGAACAGCCTATATGACAAGGCGGATCCCATTGCCTCGGAGAGCTTTGTGGAGGGGGGCAGCATAGTTGAGTATGTGGGGCCTTCTCCCAAGAGCCTGAACTACTATTTGGATGGCAGTGTGCAGAGCAGCAGGCTTTTCGACTTGCTGTTCGAGCCGCTGATCAGCATCAATTCCCAGACCTTGGAGTATGACAGGTGCATTGCCAGCAAGTGGAGCATTTCCGACGATGGCAGCGTGTTCACGTTCTGGATAGACCCAGAGGCCCGTTGGAGCGACGGCAGGAAAATCACCGCGGAGGATGTGGTGTGGACGTACAATGCGGTCATGGATCCAAAGAACATGACTGGTTCCGCCAAGGTGAGCCTGGAGAGGCTTTATCCGCCTGAAGTATTGGAGAATGGTGCGGCAGTTCGTTTCAAGGTGCGCCAGGTGCATTGGGAGAGCCTGGGGGCGGCTGGTGGCTTTCCCATATTGCCGAAGCATGTGTTCGATGGTCTGGACTTCAACAAGGTGAACTTTGAGTTTCCAGTGGTGTCAGGCCCCTACAAGATAGAGAGTTTCAAGGAAGGATTTTCCCTGACATTGACGAGGCGCAAGGACTGGTGGCGCAAGAACTGGGCCTCGGTGCGCGGCTCGTATAATTTCCAGCGTGTGGTGAACCGCTACTACAATGACAGGAACAACGCCTTCGATGCGTTTCTCAAGGGCGAGATTGATGTGTTCGCTGTATATACGGCCAGCCAGTGGCATCAGATCGAGAAGCGTGTAAAGCAGGTGAAGAACAACTGGATTGTGAAGCAGGCCGTGCACAACCATGCGGCGACTGGCTTCCAGGGCTTTGCAATGAACATGAGACGGGCGCCCTTTGACGATGTGCGGGTGCGCAAGGCGATGGCGTTGCTGCTGGATCGTCCCACAATGAACCGCACCTTGATGTATGACCAGTATTTCCTGCACAAGTCCTATTGGGAGGATTTGTATGACAAGGAGCATCCTTGTCCCAATGAACTGACACCATTCGCCCCCAAGGCTGCGTTGAAGCTGCTTAACGAGGCTGGATGGAATGTGAATCCAACCACGGGGGCGCTGGAGAAAAACGGAAAGCAATTCACATTCACATTCCTGACAAGAGAAGGCACAGCGGACAAATTCCTGGCGATATATGACCAGGCATTGAAGGCGGTGGGCATAAAGATGGATATACGCAGCAAGGACTGGTCCGCCTGGATGAAGGACATGGAGCATTTCAGCTTTGACATGACCTGGGCGGCGTGGGGCAGCGGCCTGTTCAAGGATCCAGAATCCATGTGGGCCTCCGCCGAGGCGGAGCGTGTAAGCGGAAACAACATCTGCGGCTTCAAGAATGCGGCGGTGGATGCGTTGATAGAGAAGCAGAAGAGCATATTCGATGTGGCGACGCGCCATGGCATTTGCCGCGAGATAGATGCGCTTCTGTTCAAGGAGTATCCATACGTATTGCTGTGGAATACGGATACCACACGGTTGCTGTACTGGAACGAGTTCGGCGTGCCGCCCACGGTGCTGGGCAAGTACAGCCGCGAGAGCACGGACTACTGGTGGTACGATGAGGACAAGGCGCAGGAGCTGAAGGAGGCAATGTCTGGCAATGTGCCACTTGCGCCAGAGGAGAGCGAGATTTACTTTGACAAACGCTTTGTTTCCCATGAGGGTAGGTAATAATCATGGAACCTATTTTTGTGAGCGCCGAAGCGGCGCTCACTCAGGTTGGCCAACTAGTTAGTTTTCGCCTGTTGGACAAAACACAGGTTGGCCAACCCGTGCGGGGGGTGTCCGGGGATTTGCCCAGTCGCTTGTCCAACTTGAGTG
>JAFZZD010000885.1 GCA_017615955.1 Victivallales bacterium | reverse complement strand
CCAGCAGGAAGGCTGAATCCTGTCGCCGTGAGCTGTCAGGTCCCTCCGTGCAGAGAATCGGGAATGGTATGCCAGGCAGTGAATTTGCCTTGATGTGCGCAAAGCTGTGGATGTGGCCCGCCAGCCAGAGGCTGATTTCCGCATGAGGGGAATCGCCTGTGAATATGCCGTCTGTCAGCTCAAGGAGATTTCCTGGCATATAGGTGTGCTTTTCAGTGGGGACGGGGATTCCGTGGGAAAGCACCACCTTGAATCGTGCCTGCCTGAAATCCTCTGTCTGCACATGGTCCTGCAGCCATTTCCTCTGTCGCGAAAAGTATTCTTTTGCCGCGATGTTCGGGCAGGCGCTGTCGTTTGGGCCTGGCGGCTCGCATTCCCCAGAATCCAGTACCACGAATGCGGCCTTTCCATAATTGAAGCCAAAATAGGCGGCCTTGCCTGGAGCGAAAATGCTGAAGAACATATCGGCCTGTCTTCCTCGCATTTCGTGGTTGCCCCTGAGAATCGCCATTTGCCGTATTTTGCCCCCCGCTTCCAGAATTTCATCAAGGCCGCCTTGGAAGTATTCTGCCTCCAGGTCATCAGCCGCATTTGTGAAATCACCAAGTGATACCAGCAAATCGCAGGATTTCAGCCTGCAGTTCTCAATGTATGCGTTGAGCAGTTCCCTGCGCTCTGGAATCGTGCGGTGCAAGTCCGCAATGGCAAACAGGCTGAAATCATTTTCTGGAAGCCTAAGCTGCTGAGGAGCCTGCAAAGGCACTTCCTCGCCAGTGGCGGGAACGACTGCGAATGGCTGTGTCTCGTATGCGACTCCTGGCTCCAATGCCTCAAGCAAGACATGGTGGATGCGCCTGTCGGTGCGTATTCTGCCGCCAAGCGTGTCGTATGCCTTCTGCCATTTTCCGCCGATGCCGTATCGCACACCGCCGCCGCAGCTGGCATTGGTCATGAATGTCATTCGGATGCCGTTCTTGCCTTGAGGCACGGCAAATGGCCGATGCCTAAGCCCATAGGGGAAGGCCTGAAATGTCGTCTGCCCAGTTTCCATCGTGTTTTGCCAGTCTCCTGGCAGCTAATATATCAGCCTGCGCCGCAAAGACAATCTCATTTGAAATTGCCTCATTTGCTTAAGTTATGGCATGGGCGTGTCCACGTCAGATGTCGCTGCATGGCAACAAGAGCTTGCCAGTGAAAACGCCAATGCCACTGGCATTGATTTGCAGTTGGAAGAAACAATGTTAAAATATCTGCTGCAGCTGGAACATCTGTGGACAGTGTTCCAGTTTTTAGGTTTGGCTGCATTCTGGAAATGGGCAGCGCCTCGTCAGAGTTTTTAAATCGGGGAATATAATGAGAATTGCAGATTTCAGCGAGTATTCGGTTTTTGCGGAAGGAAAGAAATACTATCTTTGGCCTGAGGGCAGGATGCCTGACGCGCAGCCTCAGCAGATAGCCGCCACCACAGAGGAGGCCGCTGCAGAGGACTTCAGACCAGAGGACAACAGGTTTCCGCATATTCAATGGTTCCGTCCGCCAGAAAAGGATGTCAGGACTG
>JAFZZD010000884.1 GCA_017615955.1 Victivallales bacterium | reverse complement strand
CATATCCGAACATTACTGTCCAGGAAGGTGTGGTCAGCATCGACAATGTCACGTCCAAGTATGGGTGCGGCATGAGGTGCAAGAAGTATTTTTCGGCCAAGTCTGGAGACAGGGTGGTTTTGAACGCCACTGTCAAGGGCAAGGGCAAGATGACCTTGAACATCCAGTGTTTTTCAATTAATAAAAACACTGGAAAGGAATTCTGGTCTGGCATTCCCAATGTGAAGGACGTGGTTGACATTCCGTCTGACTGGGAGAATGTGCAGTTGAGCGTGCCTGTGGTTGACAGACCTGCGGGAATGACTTCAAGGGTAATGGTTACGTTCAACATTGGAAAAGGGCATGTTCTTCAGCTAAAGGACAGCAGCATTTCCATAGAAACAGGCGATGTGGCGGGCAATGTGCCGTTCCCCCGTCAATTCACCGTGTTTGAGATTGGCCGTCCTGGCGAGAAGATTGACTTCCCGCTGGACAAAATCCCTGATGAACTCTATGGCGTGAAGGGCCAGAGCGTGACTTTGAACAACAACAACATTGACTTCACCACTTTCGCTGGAAAGTCCATACTGCGACAGAACGCAGTGCTTTATGCCACGCTCAATGCACCCAGCGACACTGACTATGACATTGGCGCGGGCGCGGACTACTTCTTCACATATTATATAAATGGCGTGAAGGTAATAGATACATTGAAGACAGGGGACAATGCGGACGCCCCCCATTTCACCACCCACCGCGCCAAGGCCAAGTTGAAGAAGGGAAACAATCTGGTGGTGATACATTTCCAGTCGGGCAAGGGCAAGCATCCACGCATATCGCTTGGCGGAGCCGATGACCTGAGGAATCTTGCCCAGGTGTTGCGCATGGAAGAGGTTTTCGAGGCGGATGACTTCGAGGCAAAGAAAATCCGTCCTGGCATTCCAAGGATTATACAGGATATTCTGACAGACGGAATCGAGACCAAGAGCGGCCAGGCGATTTACCCCAAGGACGCTGAAATCGTGTCCGAAAAGGAATACACCCTGCCTTCAAAGGCCGGAGAGAAGTATTTTGCCATGGGGCTGCGCATTTGCCGTTTCCCTGAAATGGGCAACATCGACTTCGACATGGGCAAGGACCTGATGATGCGAGTGAGCCGCAAGCAGGTGTATGCCAGGTTCATCGATGTGGCGGTCCTGTACAAGAACAAGCAGCTGAAGAACATCAGGATACCTTTTGCTTCGCTTCCAAACGACTTCCTGTTTGCTGTCAGCCCCACGGAATATTATGTGAACGTGTCAAGCTTGAATGACAGCCGCCTGCGCTCCCTCAATGGAAAACTGAATCTGGCGGACATGGGAACATTTCCCTGCAAAATCCACTTCAACACGGAGAATGCCACTGTTGACGAGTTCAAGATCGGAATGGCAAAGAGGGAAATACGCAACAACAATGTGCCAATGATACTGGAACTTGCGCCGACCTTTGACCCAGTCAAGGCAGGATGGAAACTGGTCTGGCAGGATGAGTTCGACGGCAAGGAGGTGGACTGGAAGAACACATGGATGAACAGCCCATGGGCACCTGATTCACCAGACAGGATTGCCAGCCGCAAATACGCCACATTGAAGGACGGAATGCTGCACATCCGCTGCGAATGGAACGGGGAACCCCGCAAGGACGGCACCTACAAGGGACACACAGTCGGCTTGTATTCCCGCCGCCACTTCGGCTATGGCTACTACGAGGCCAGGGTGCGCTTCACAAAGCATCCTGGATGGTGGGCTGCATTCTGGATGCACAACGAGGGACGCAACAACCAGCTGGGCGGCGGCTATGAAATCGACATATTCGAGGACTATTCCACAAGAAGGGGAGAACCCGTCATCGCCAGCAACCTGCATGTGACACGCGGGCCAAACGGCAACAGCTATGGCTCCCATTTCAGGCTGCCTGGAAGTTTGGATGACTTCTATGTCATCGGCATGAAGTGGACGCCGTTCGAACTGTCCACGTACATCAATGGCAAGCTGGTGAAGGCCCAGTCCCAGCATACTCCGCTCACTACACTCACATACGATGCGCTCAACCATGCGTTCTGCACATCCAAGCAGTACATTTGCCTGAGCGGGCAGGCAGGTTCATCGGGTGGTCGCAGCAAGGAAGTGGCCATGGAGGAATACCTTGTGGACTATGTAAGGGCATACGAATATCCAATGGACAAGTGCCCCAAGGTAGCCTGGACCGAGTGCCCCAAGTCCTGCGTCAAGGAAGGGGAGAAACTGCACTTTGCGGCGGAGGCTGCAGGCGATGTGGAAGTGGCATACCTCTATGACAATGGATATCTGGTGGACTACAAGACCGAGAAGCCCTACGCATTCGACTTGGTGATGGACAAGGCGCACTACAAGGACACTCGCTGGAACACTGCAGGCCGTTCAGGCCGCATCCCGCAGTTTGACGGATATACCCACGTTTTCCGTATTTGCGTTCAGGACAAGGCAGGCAGGGTTGGCATGACGGAGGCGTTGCCTGTGATCATGGGCATACAGCCTGGCGAGCCGCTGCAGGTTTTCGAGTTGCCAGGCACTGTGAAGGCCACTGCATTCAACAAGGGCGGGCACAATGTTTGCAGCTACAAGCAGCAGGAGGCCCGCACCATGGCGGCTGGCGTCGAGGTTCACAGCCGCAAGAAGCTGCATCTGCGGGAGGCTGGCGAATATGTGAGCTACACGGTTGACGTGAAGAAGGCTGGCATCTACAAGGTTACCATGAAGCGCGATGAATACCGTCGTGAATGGGAGACCAGGGCAATGCTCATTGCCGATGGCAGGTACGTTGGCATAATCCTTGGCCAGCCGAATACGGATGCCGCATACGGCGAGGTCGAGCTGAAGGAAGGCAGACAGAACCTGGTGCTGGTATCCGCAGGGACATTTGGAATACAGCCTAGCGAATTCATATTCGAGTTGAAATAATTTGTTTAATGTGAGGAGTGAACATGCTTGATTGGTTTAGGGATATTTTGACGACGGGGGAGCAGAACAAGGCTTCGGAATGGATTGTCCAGCTGGACAAGGAGGCATTGCTCCGCATAGATGGGCGTCAGGTGAAGCTGGACTTCATCGCCAATGAGGAAATGATGGTGTCTCTGCTCAGCGACATACTTCCGCCAGAACAGTATAAGAAACTGGAGAAGCGCTTTGAGGACGATGACGGGCTGGACTTCATCAACGAGAATTTCCTTTTCTACGATGAGGAGTACGGGCGCTACCTGGGGCGTCTTCAGCGCCAGCGCAAGGTGCTTGCCTTTGTCGTCATGCATCCGACTAGGGATGCCTCGGTTCTGTTTGACATACTCAAGTACGCTGTAGAGCATGGAGCCTCTGACTTGCATATACGCGAAGGCAAATACGTCAGGCTGCGCATAGACAGCAAGTTGGTGGAAACCGACTTCATGACGGACAGCGTCTTCTTTGAGAAGGCCATTCAGCAAATATTGCCGCCTGGAAAGCTGGACGTGTACAAGCGCACTGGCGACTTGGACTTCGCATGGGAGGAGGAGGGCATTGGCCGTTTCCGTGTGAATCTGCACAGGCAGAGGGATAAATCGGCGTTTACCTTCAGGCATGTCAAGAGCAAGGCACCTACCGTCAAGGAAGTGGGGCTTCCCGAGGTGCTGAAGAAGATTGTGATGGCCCGCAACGGCATAATCTTCATTTCAGGTACAACCGGTTCTGGTAAATCCACCACGATGGCCGCCATGCTTGACCACCTGAACAACACGTCCGAAGAGCACGTCATAACAATTGAGGACCCAATTGAATACACGTTCCAGGACAATCTCTGCTTCTTTGAGCAGCGCGAAGTGGGGCTGGACGCAGAAAGTTTTGATTCCGCGCTTATACATTCCCTGCGCCAGGACCCGGACATTATCATGGTCGGTGAAATGCGCAACCGCTCCACATTCGAGACCGCGCTTACTGCCGCCGAGACGGGGCACATGGTCATCACCACACTCCATACCAAGAACGCGCCTCAAAGCCTTACACGTATTCTGGACATGTTCCCCTTGGAGGAAAGGGACACGGTGCGCAAGAGCCTGGCGGACTGTCTTCGCGCCATCATCTGCCAGAGACTTGCGCCAAAGGCCACTGGCAAGGGCGTTGTGCCTGTGAATGAGATTCTCATCAACACCCCAATCGTGCGCAAGCTGATTTTTGACGACCAGATTGACAAGCTGCCTCAGGCCATTGCCGCTGGTGGAGAGGAGGATATGATGAGTTTCAACGGATGCCTTCTGAAGCTGGTCAACGATGGGCAGATCACAGAGGAAACCGCCTTCAAGTTCTCGGATAATCCACAGGAACTGAAGATGAACCTGAAGGGAATATTCCTGAATTCTGGAGGAGGCATCATACAGTGATGTTCAATGGCAGAAGAAAAAGCCTGTTGAGCTGGGATTTGGCTGCGCGTCGCCGTCGTCTAAGGCGTGGCCAGCGGCATCTGCTGTACTGGGCGATCTTTGCTGTTGTACTGGCGGTATGTGGACTTTTGTACGAATATGTTAGTTTATAACAATTTGGAGATGAATGAAAAATGAGTGAGGCGAAAGAACGCAACGATAAGGAAGGCGAGGAAAAAGAACGAAAGGCTCAGGAAGGCGAGGAAAAGAAATGCAATTGCAAGAAAAAGTGCTGTCGCCGGATCGGCGGGATACTTCTAGGATTGCTGGTAGTAATCATAGTCGCATTGTGTGTCTTGTTGATTTTCCTGGACTTTGTGGTGAAAACAGGGATACAGACCGTAGGCTCGTCTGTTACCAAATGCAAGGTTACCGTTGAGCATGTAAGCATATCTATTTTGCGTGGCAAGGTTGAGTTGGGTGATTTGGTTGTGGGCAACCCCGAGGGATATAAGACGGAGGCAGCCTTCAAACTGGGCAAGATATATGTGAAGATGAATCCCATGAGCTTGTTCATGGGCAAGCGCACCCACATAAATGAAGTCCTTGTTGACGCTCCTGAAATCACTTATGAAATGAATCCTCTGGCTTTGACCAGCAATATCGGCACAATTCAGAAAAACGTGGAAAGCCTGCTTCCCGCAAAGGATGAAAAGAAGAAAGAGGAGAAGAAGGAGGAGAAGAAGGAAGGGCGTCCAGTTGAGATTTCGCTTATCAAGGTCTCTGATGGCAAGATACGCATATCCGCCACATTCGCAGGTGGTTTGGCTGTGCCGATACCATTGCCCACTATCACATTGAAGGACATTGGCAAGGAAGAGGAGATCACGCCGCCAGAAGCGACTGCAACTGTGCTGGAAGAGGTGTGCACTGGCGTTGTTTCCTCGGCAAAAAGCTCGTCAGCAGCTGCTGGAGATACAGCCGGGCAAGTTGTCGATTCCGCAAAGGACCTTGGAAAATCAGCTTTGGAGAAGGGCAAGTCCCTGTTCAAGTCCATTACAGGCAAGCCCGAGGAAAAGAAGGAGAAATAAGGGCATTGTCGT
>JAFZZD010000883.1 GCA_017615955.1 Victivallales bacterium | reverse complement strand
GTCTGTGAATGAGAATACGGTGAATGTGAAGAGCTGGGTGTCCTTGTCACGCCATGCCTCGAACGGCAGCCCCGCCTTTTCTGCGCAAAGGTAACCCAGGAACTGTTCCTTGTCTGGCAGCTGTTCCCACACTTGTGGTAGGAAGAGTCCGCTTTTTCCGCCGCGTCTGACCACCACGCCGTCCTTTCCAGGCCTGATTTCATCTGCATTAGCGATTTGCTTCATGGGTGACAGCACGGATATCTCAATTGTAATGTCGTCCAATTCATGCATTTCCACTTCGGGAAAGCGTGGATCCTGGAATGCGGCGGCGATGGCATAGTCCGCCACCGCGTCAAGCAGAGGCTGCATTGCCACTGTGGTACCTATGCAGCCGCGCAGCCTGCCTTGTTTCTCCAGCGTCACAAACACCGCCGCCTTCTGGTTAAGTTCTTCCATATTCAGTTGTTTTGCCAGGCTTCTCAAGTCGATTGCATTTCCAAGCAGGTGCATTTTGATGCTGGCACGCGCCAGTTTGAGCAAAGTCTCCTGCGCATGTTCACTTAGCGAAAATGATGGCTCCTCTTCATTGACCTTGTCATTTTCGGATTTGACAAACAGCATTGATGCATAGCCAACAACCCGCTCCGTGTCGCCGCTTGCATCTGATGAATTGCCCCGCTTGGCCACAATCACCTTGTTGCCGCCGTGCATCTTGCCCCAGAGCATCGCCACGCCAAGACCGCCAGCGGAGCAGATTGGCGTCTCCACGCCTGGATAAATCCTCCATTCGCCGTCCTTCTGCCACTGGCACAGGCCGTTGATATTGTATCTTTCGGCAAAGTGCACGGTATTTCTGTCCAGTTCTCGCGCCGCCTTGTCCGTCGGGTAATGGGACAAGTCCGTGCTGGACAGCACGAATATCTTGCGGTCGCCCGCATTTTCCATAAGGAGTTCCGCCAGTATGCGGCAATTGTCAGGTGTGGCCTCGCCAAACAGGACTGGCACAATTTTCACGCCAGGATGCGTGAGTTGCAGGAATGGCAGCTGCACCTCGATGCTATGCTCCTCTGAATGAACGCGGTTGTTGTAAATGATGCGGCTTTCGCTGGCGACCAGGGCGTTGCACAGCTCCTGGTCAACCTCCACATCGCCCAATGGCGTCTGGAAATACTCGTATTCAGGCAGCACCGCTATTATGCCTGCTTGCGGACCGAAGTCATGCCCGATGATGACAATCGTGTCAAACTCCACATCGCGCAAGGCTTTGAACACAGGTGCCGCGATATGTGCGGAATAGACATAGCCTGCATGCGGGACCGCCGCCGCCAGTATGCTGTCCTGGCACTGGCAGTCCTCCGCCTCCGCCAAGAGCGTGTTTATTTCGTTGGCTAGTCTGTTGGAGTTGGCTGGATAGAATGAGCCAGCCACTTTGCTGTGTCTGATGTTGTTTTCCATTTTTCTTTTAAAGTATGTGAGCGCCAAAGTGGCGCTCACTCAGGTTGACAGAGTAACGTTTTTTTGTCTGTTGTATAACTGCACAGGTTGGCCAACCTGTGCGTGGTGGCTGGCGGTTTGCATGATAGGTTGGCCAACTTGAGTGAGCGCCGCTTCGGCGCTCACATAGCGGCAGCCTTGGTGAAAATCATGCCTTTTCCAGCGGGAGTTTGAAGAAGTCAATGGCGTTGTTGCGGCAGACTTTCTTCCACACGCCGTCGGGCAGCTTGCCGCTGTCGTGCAATTTATCCATCCACAATTTGCCGTTGAAGTTTGCATCGCAGGTGCTGTTGCAGGCGTCGGTGCCAAAGAACAGCTTGTCCTGGAATTCGGTGAGGAACTGCACTGCGTAGTCCTCGTCTGTACGCAGATAGGACATTGCATCGGACAATTCGCCGTAAAGGTTTGGGAATGCGCGAAGCAGTTCCTGCGCCACGCCTTCCCCGTTGAACTTCGGGCGTGCCCCTGGACTGGCGTATTGCAGTCCATCCGCTCTGAAGATTGGCTTGCAGCGCGCTGGACGGCGGCAGGTGGTGTATTCCGCCCAGAACATGGGACCGTGTGCGATGAATACGAGGTTTGGGAAGCGCTGAAGTGTGTGCTCCAGGCAGGGGAGGCCAGGCGCGTCGCATAGGCCGAAGTCGCCGTGCGGCCTGTCCGAGCCATCGGTGGTGACAGGCAGGCCCACTTTTTCCGCGCAGCGGAACAGGTTCTGCACCCTTTCATCATCGAAGGGCATGTTCGGCATGATTTCGCCCACGCCTTTGCAGCCCAGGTCCTTGTAGTATTGCAGGACTGTGTCCAGCGGCGCATCCGCCCTGTTGATCAAAGCACGTGGATCCACATTGCAGAACGGGAAGAACCTGTCTGGATGCGTTTCCGCCATTTCCAGAATGTCCTCATTTGCCTGCGGAAGATATATCTCTGAGTTCACCACTGGCAGCAAAGCGCCCATTTCTATGCCGTACTGGTCATATTTCGCAATGAGTTCATCTGGCGAGTGGAACTGTGTCACAAATGGAATCGGCTTTCTGTAGCAGTGTGCGTGGATGTCAATGTACTTCATAGTGGTCAGTGGTTGTAGCGACGGCATCCCCGCCGTCGTAAAAGTGGTTGTAGCGACGGCGTCCCCGCCGTCGTATAATGAGTTAGTGTGTAAAATTTGTTATTTCTTCCAGGACTTGTTGTTGCCAACTTTGGGAGGAAAAGTTGTGGTTTGCGCCTTGGATTTCCACAAATGAGATTGGCAGGGCGTTTTTGCCGGCGTAGTCGCCGAAGTATTTCTGTGCGGCGGCTGCATCGGGGTCAGCGGTGCCATAGAGCATAAGCACGGGGATGTCCTTGCGTAATTTTGCAAGGTGCTTGACTGGTGGCGGCGCGGCGGAATTGCGGCTTTCGGAGGCTGCCGCCTTGACCAATGTGCCCACGTTGCCTTCCTTTGCACGGTTTTCGCCCCGCTTAAGGAATGGGCGGAATATGACGCGGAATACACGCGCCAGGCTTGCATCACCTGTGAAAACACGCTTCCAGTTCTCCAGGCTGCACGCCTTTCGCAGGTACACCGCAAGGAAATGCCTGCTGCGGTTTATGTCCCGCCCAAAACTGTCACCATCAGAGAAGGGATACACTGACAGCAACACCATGTGCTGCACTTTGCCCAAGTTGGGCAATGCGCCTATTGCCACATTTCCGCCAGAGCACATCCCTAGTATGCACAATGCGTCAATGCCAGTTTCCTCGCGGAGAAAAGACGCGGCACTAGCCAGGTCTTCTGCCATGGTGGCCAGCGTCGTGGCAAGCCCATCGCCTCCTGCCTCGCCCCGTCCCCTGAAGTCAAAGCGCAGCGTGGCATAGCCTTCTGCGGCAAGTGCCCTGGCCAGCGTGGTGAGCAGGTTGGCTGGACCGTTCCTGTTGCCGGCCCAGCCATGGGAGAAAAGGAATGCACCCTGAAGCGTGCCCTGCGCTGGCATTGCGAGAACGCCAGACAACATGACACCTCCAGATTGCAGGAAGACATGCTTCTCTGTAATCTGCTTTTCTCCCAGGCTGATTGTAATTTGCTTGTCCATTATTTACGGTATGCGCACCAAAGTTCGGCCCCGTTGGGGCCGAATCTTTAGTTGGGCACAATCCCCAGGCGTCGCTTCGCTCCGCCT
>JAFZZD010000882.1 GCA_017615955.1 Victivallales bacterium | reverse complement strand
TGCGGTGGGTGTGGTCATTAGACCCTTGCCGATGGCGAGTTGCGCTTCCTCTATCCAGCCATCGGCAATCATCTTTTCAGTGCGGGCCTTTATGCGTTTGCGCAGTGGTTCCAGTTCCGGCATGATGATAATCTGCCTGAAGTCAGGGGAGGGCGTTGCGAATGCGGACTGCATTTCCCAGGCAAGGCGGCCAGTGATGCGCAGCACTTCCACCGATCGTGCCCGGCGCCTTGGATTCAGCAGTACGTCCTTTGGTATATTGTCCTTGTTGCCAGCGGCGGCGACTAGTTCCGCCTCCAGTTCGCAATTGGGGGCCTGCGCGATTTCCTTGGCGATTGCTGTGTCTGCTGGCAGGAGATTGTGCCCATAAACCAGTGACTTTGCATACAGGCCTGTGCCGCCCACGATTATGGCTGGCTTGCCCTTGGTCCTGAGTTCCGCCAGTTTTGCCTTCGCCATTTCCAAAAAGCGGTTCACATCGTATGGCTCTGATATGTCCATATTGCCGATGAGGTGGTGGGGTATGCCGCATTGCTCCTGTATGGTGGGCTGTGCCGTTCCGATTTCAAGGCCGCGATACACCTGCATTGAATCGCAGCTGATGATTTCCGCCCCGATTTCCTGCGCCATTTCGATTGCCTTGGCGCTTTTGCCGCAGCAGGTTGGCCCCAATATGACGGGTATGCTCATTTGTCCTGCTTCCTCTTCTCAAGGAAAAATGACTGGACCAGCAGCATGCCAACGGCTATGCATATTGCCGAATCGGCTATGTTGAATGCGGGCCAGTGATGCGTGCCGATATGGAAATCCAGAAAGTCGATTACAGATGAACGCAGGCCCCTGTCCAGCATGTTTCCAACAATGCCGCCCTGAAGCAATGCCATTGCCCACGCGGCGAACTTGCTGTTTCCACAAAGTTTCTTGAATGAAAGTGCGATGGCAATGAATACAGCAAATGAAAATAGCGCAAGGATCCAGGTGTGCTCGGAGAACATGCCCCACGCGCAGCCTGTGTTGCGGTAGTGCACCAGTTCGAACAGGCCAGGTATGACAGGCCTGCTGCTGCCCATCTCGAAGAACTTGTCCACTGCGATTTTGCTTAGCTGGTCCAGGGCGAATACCAGCAATGCCACCAGTGAGGGCCAGCCCCAGAAGCCGATTGCGTTTGCGGGTGTTGAGTCTGCGTCAATTTGCTTATTGTCTTGTTCAGCCATTGCTATTCACCTCGAACCTGTCTAAGTTTTTCCTCCTGACGCGCCAGGACATCCTCCAGTTTCAGGGAGGCCTCCTCCCAGCGTTCCGTCGCCAGCTTGATGCCCTGCTGCACCACTGGCAGACGCCTGTTGAGTGTGGCATAGTCCACATCAGCCCGGCCTGAAGCCATTTCGTTGAATATCCTTGAAAGCTCCGCCTGCAATTCCTCGTTTTCCTTTTCAGCCTTGGCGACAGCGTTTTCCCATTTGCGGCGCTCGTCAGCAAAGCTGTCGCGAATACGGCTCTCCTCCCGCTTGCGGTCCTTGCGGTTGAGGATCATGGTGGCCTGCGTGTCCAGCTTGAGGGAGGGCTTGGGTGGCTCTATGCCCTTGGCAAGCATTTCCTGCTCGGCCAGCTTTTCCTTGAAATAGTCGTAGTTGCCATAGTAGCGGGTTATGCCATCTGGTGTGAGGTAGAAAATGGTATTGGCTATGGCGCGGACGAAGGTGATGTCATGGCTCACTATGCAAAGTGTGCCGTTGTATTCGCGCAGCGCCTCCTCAAGCGCCTCGCGGGCGTAGATGTCCAGGTGCGTTGTTGGTTCGTCCAGCAGCAGGAAGTTGTTTGGACGTAGCAGGAGCCTGGCAAGTGCCAGGCGCAGCTTTTCACCGCCAGAGAGCACCTGCACCCGCTTGTCAATGTTCTCTCCAGAAAAGCCGAAGCCGCCCAGCATGTTGCGCAGTTCACCGTCGCTCCTGTCTGCGGACGCCTCACGCACCGTGTCGAAAATGGACTTTTCAGGAGACATGGTCTCCATGTAGTCCTGGGACTGGTATCCCATAATTACGCCATGACCTATGAACAGCTTGCCGCTGTCCAGCTTCAGCTGGCCTGCTATGAGGCGCAGCAACGTGGTCTTTCCCATGCCGTTGAGGCCCACCAGCGCCGCCTTGTCCCCACGTTCCAGGCGCAGGTCCAGATTGCTGAAGATCGGTG
>JAFZZD010000881.1 GCA_017615955.1 Victivallales bacterium | reverse complement strand
GCTCACATTAAGGTTTAGAAGAACATCATTGGAATCTTCTGCAGAAGAGGCAGTCCTTGTCATCGCACAGCAGAGTGCGCCTGTCCTCCTTTAGAAGCTGCATGCCTATGTCGAACATCTGCCGCAGGTCAATTAGTTGCAATTGTCCCAGTCCCAGTTGGACGGACTTGACATCAAGCCCCCTGGCAAATGCCCGCTGGTAGAATTTGCAGTTTTCGGCGTCCTTGCGGTAGAAGTCCCGATGGCCTGGCAGATGCCGCGGAACAATCACGGTCCTCAACGAGCCGTCCTCATTCCTTACGCGGCAGACTGCGTCATCCAGGAAAGGCATGTCCGCGCAGTCCTCCAGGTAGTGCAGGAATGTGTTTGGTGCCAGGCCAGTGCCGAAGAAAAGCACCTTGCCGCCCAGTTGCAATGCCTGGTGCATGGGCGAGGTCTTGCCAGCAGGTGCATCGCAGGCGCCTTGTGCGTCCACGCAGAAATGGGCGTTCTTGCCGAAGCCAGCCCAGGAATGGGTGATGTGCCGGCTGCGCACCGCCTCCGGATAGAAGCGCAGGACGGATTTGCCCACGTTGCCAGTCCATACCGCCTTCCAGTCCTTTGCCTCGTATGGCATGTAGTTCCATCCTTTGTTGAGTCCGCCAAGGTATATGTATGGCCTGGTGAATGTGGTGAAAATGGCAGTGCCCGCGCTTTCCCGTATGGCATCGATTATGGTTCTTGCACCGCCACGCACATAGCCGCAATTGGATGAGGATGCGTGCACCAGCAAGGTGTCCTCCTGGGATATGCCCAGCTTTTGCAGTGCCTCGCATATCATGTCCTGCGTGATTTCTGGCCTTGACTTCATGGAAAGGTAGCCATAGTCCGCCAGGAAGTTCACAAAGGAAACATACTTCTTGACCTGGCCTTCGGTCAGTTCTGTATTCCGTTCCGCCTCGGCCTCGGCAATCAGTCGAGCCAGGCTCTTCCGTCCGTCCATATTGCTGAGCACATTGGACATGGGGCCGTAGATTATGCCGTCTGGCAGGCCGATTCTATCATCCATCGGCACCTTTGCAAGGCTGTGGGGGAAGCCGACTTCAGCACGCTCCGCGACAATCTGCGCTGCATAGTCCCTCCACTTGGAGTGCTTTTCCTTGACTTCCAGGGCAGGTGCCTCTGGTTCCGATCCTGTGTAATTCGCCAGGCGGTACAGGTATGTGCAGGCAAACGCCACATTCTTGCGGAAAATCTCCCAGTCAAACAGTTCTGGCTCGCATTGCGCGGAATTATGCCAATATCCTGCTGTGCCGCCCAATATCCAGGTGGTTGGCAGGCCAATGCTGGCATCGCTGAGGAACATGTCGTCAAAATATGCCTTTGGACTTAATTCCAGATCCAGTTCCTGCTGGAATTCGCTGGTCACTTCCTCCAGCAGTTTGCTGCCGACATACGTTGGATTTCCACCAGGACGCACGCACCTCAGCTTGCCTGGCATGGCGCCGAGACTGTCCAGGTTGCAGGCACCCAGCACCTGTCCCTTCAGGCAATTGCCCCTGTAGGCCGCATACGCAGCATATCCATACAACTCCATGGCAAACACCAGTCGCACCGAGTATTCAGGCGTGCCCTTTTCCATGATGCGCTTTGCAATTTCAATTGAGGCGACAATGCCATTTGCATCATCGTCCAGCAATGGTTCGAATGCGTGGGCCAGAATCCAGATTTCCTTCTTCTGGCGGCCTGGGATCATGGCGGTGACCATGGGCAGCTTTCCCTCATAGCGCCTTCCGTCGCATTCCACCAGCACACGCAGACCGCCTGCATTGGCCTTGCTGCGGATCATGTCGCCTTGCTTGGGCGAGACGCTGAATGAAATGAAGGGCAAGTCCTCGGATGTTACGTGCCAGTCACCAGATTCGGTGCCGGCATTCACCCACTGCGTTGCGTCAGGCGTCATATACCTGCCTGACAGGAAGTCGGAAATCACTCCCAGGCCACCCTGCCTGAGCAATGGAGTCAGCACCTTCTTTCTGGGCCAGGTGAATGGCTCCAGCATGATCAAAGCGTCCTTTGGATTCTCGCCAGCCAGGTACTGCTGCTCCGTGATGATGCGCGTGACTATGCCTTCAGGCGGCGTGGAAACCGAACCCTTCACCAGGTTGAACGGGTTCTTGCTGTAGTCCGCCAGAACGTCCTTTTCCGTGATGCTGTCCCTGCTTGCTCCAGGTGGAAGCATTGTAAGGCGCCCCACGCTGGCCTCCCATGCCAGGGGCATGCGCTTGTCCTGGTAAACAGTCTTGCCGTCCGCAGGAAATTCAAGCAGCTCCACATTGGGAATGCCGGCCTGAAGCAGCTTCTCCTGTACATAGCGCATGGACTTGTGGTATGCCTCAAATGTCTGCGGCAAGTCCAGCTTGTTCAACGCCACCACATCGTCCCGCAGTGCATCTGCATTCAAAGATGCTAAAAAACATTCGTATAATTCGCGATTCACGCTATTTGACATAAAAACTTACTCCTTTGTATTTAGTGGACAGTGGACAGTGGACAGTGGAGGGAAAGCCAGAGCTATTCCGCGTGGTACGCTATTCCGCGCGGCCATTGGCCGCGCGTCAGGACGCGTGACTGCCATCCGCATCTGGCAGGCACAACACTGTCAGCGAATACCCAACTTCTTCACAGTCCACTGTCCACAGGCCACAGTCCACAGGCCACAGGCCACAGACCACAGACCACAGAAGAACAATTACTGCTTCTTGAATGCGGCTGGTATTACGCCGTAGATTGGCATATTCAGCTTGCCGCCCAGGACGCTTGCCTTTATGCGTATTCCGCGCATGCCAACTGGACGCTTGCTCTGGTAGCTCTTGATTGTGATGTCCGCGCGCCAGATCTTGCAGTCGTCATCCACTGCCTTCAGGTCAACGGCATCCGTGCCATTGAGGGAGAAGGGGAAGCGGTTCTGCATCAGTTTGCAGCTGACGTCCTCGCATGGTTCCTTAAGTTTCAGCAATATTGTGATCTTGTCGCCCACTTCTAGGACGGTCTTTCCCTCCGGCACGATTGCGCACAGGCTGTTCTCCGGCTCGGTCACCAGCTTAATGTACTTGAAATACAGATTGAGGTTGTAGTTGTAGAAGATGACCCCTGTGGTCATTGGCTTGGTGAGGCTATTGAGCTTGATGGTATGAAGACCCAGTGGCACCTGGTGGTCGCTGCCCACGATGTAGCCATACTTGTCTGTATGGACGTGCATGCTCCACATCGTGTATTTTCCAGGCTCGACAATTTCCGCCTTCGCCAGCTCGAACACCAGCCATGCATCAGGCTGAAGGAGCAGGCGGCGCGTGGCCTGGCTTTTCAGGGCAAAGCCGCCTTCAGGCAGTGGTTCCACCACCAGTGGCTTGTCCGAATACCAGCTTTTCTTGCCATCTACTGCAGTATTGGTCTCATCCAATTTCCAAATCACCTGCTCTTCAGCCCTGGCGCACACAAGCAGGGCCAGCATCAACAATATCATGATCTTGCGCATGGTCATCATCCTCAATTGTTCAGAAGTTCAATCTCATAAAGCTCAAATTTGCCCTTGGGGATTTCAAAGCGTATCTTCACGGTGGTGAGCTTGTCCTTGAAAATCAGCTCCCGCATGAATTCGCTCTTCTCAAGTTTGGCAGGCTCAAGCGTGACCCAGTCGCCCTTCTTGCGGATCTTGACCACCATTCCGTCTATGTTGTAGCCAAAGACGCGTATCACATTGAATTCAGGCACGAACTTGGGGAACGCCATCTCAAAAAATCCGCTCTTGCCGCGGTTCTGGCTGAAGGCATGAACATCCGTCACGCCATCGAACATCTTGTAGCATGAGCCGGTTGGGCGCGATGCGGTGATCTCAATGTCATTATGGCGGTTGAACAGGATGTTGCCGCGGCTCTTGCGGGCTTCCTCCAGCTTGTCGATTTCAGCGGCCACTTCCGCGCGGGACTTCAGACCCTCGTCCATCTTGCGGGATGTGGCAACGATCACTTCCTGGGGCTCCAGTTCAAGGTCAAACTTGCTGAATGTGCGCGGGCCGCAGAATTCAAAGAAAGTGCCCTTCACGCCAGGAAGGCTGGCCTTGATCTTCTTCGTGCTCATATTGACCACCACGATCATGCGGTCCTTGCCGTTCTCGTACAGCATTGCCTCGCAGTCAGGAGTCTTCACCAGGAAGGTGCGCTTTGCGAACAAGATGAAGTCCTGAAGCCTTTCCATGCAGCCATAAACATAGCGAAGCCCCTCATAGATGCTTGGACGGTCGCCCAGGTCATGGTATGCGTAGGACTTAACAGTCTTGGCACCATGGTTCATGCCCGCCCAGATATGGCAGATTATCTCGCGGAAGTTGGGATAGTCTGAGGCGTCGCTGGAGTACTTGTAGCTGAACGCAGTCGCATTCAAACCCACGCACTTGTCGGGGCGGTTCTGCAACCAGATTTCATCCAGGAACGCACCAATCGTGTTGATTTCCCTGCCGTAGCGGCGTTCGCCGTTGAAGATCATCGGGTTGATGTAGGGATGGGGTTCGAACCAGTCCGCGCAGTCGATATACTTGCTTGCGGAGCGTGAGCACATGTGCACCACATGGTATGGATCCTTCTCCGCAAGATAGCGGTAGATGTACCCCAGGTATTCGGGCGAAATGTTCCTGCATTCGGGTTCGTCGGAAATCTCGTAGGAGACAAAGTCCCTGTCCTTGTTCTTTGCGATGGTCTCGTCAATCTTCTTGAACAGCTCGTCGCAGGGACGCACATCGCGGGTGGCCTCCTTCTGCTCGATTCCCTTGATCAGCCTGAAGGGTTCGATCCAGCCAGTCTGCGAATTGATGTCCATCGTGAGGTGCAGGTTGTCTGCGTCAAATTTCTTCTTGAAGGCCTCGCCGCCATTGTAATAGACTGCGGACATGCGGCGCGGCATCACAGGCTTGCCATCCACGACCAGCATTCCATTGGAGATCCAGCTCATCCTTTGCTTGCTTGGCGCCAGCTTGCGGATCTTCACAATCTGGGTGATGCCCTGTGTCTCAGCCTTGAGTTCCGCAGTGGCGCCTTCCTTGAAGCCCTTGCCGTCAAATGAGAATTCCAACGACTTGCCCAGCACTTTCTTCTGCGTCTTGAGACCTTCGCCGGAAAGCGTCAGCGTGACCTCGCCCTTGCCTATGCGCTCGATGCTGCCTGCGATGACGGAACTGTCCTGCCCCGGATAGAAGTTGTTGCGGTATTCAGGCAGCGTCAGCCGCACCTTCAATGGCTCGTATGTGGCGATTACAGGGTATTTGCGCTTGAATTCCTTGCCATCGGACATGCGCTTGCACACGATCGGCACTTCATTGCGGCCTGACTTGGCATATTCGTATGGAACGGACACCTTGTTGGCTCCCGACTTCAGTTCCATTCTCTTGCCATTGACCGAATATTCGCTCCTCTTCGGTACATTGACCGTAAGGGCCAGAACACCTGTAAGAGCACCGTTATCCTTCCTGCCGCTCACAATGGCACGCGCATCGGAAACCCACACATCATCGTTTTCCTTCCTCATGGGGAAGCCGCCCATCTTGCGGAACTGCTTGGGTTCAAGGAACTTGTAGATCCTGGGACTCCAGGAGCTGCTTTCCTTTTCAGTAGTGCGCGTGCGGCTTACGTCCACCAGCCACTCGGAACGCCACAGGTTCTGGCGCGTCATGTAGAATGCGGTCAATGGGAACTTCACCTCGCAGGACCAGAAGTCCTTGTCCAGGTGCACCGCGTATGTCCATTCAGGTGAATATGGGTCTGGCTGTATTGCGCCGCCCTCGCCGTAGAACAGGCTGGCATCCTGGTGGTTTACCGTGAGGCGGAACTGGTAGAAGTCCGAAGGCAGTCCCGAAGGCGCCAGGAAGATCTCCAGTCCGTCATCAGTCCATACGGCGGCTGCCTTCTCCTTCTTGATAAGCTTGTCCATCAATGGCTCATGGCACTTTATGCCGAAATAGACGGCGTCCGCCTCCTGAATCACGGAAAATTCTGTCTGCGCCTTGATTTCAGGCGAGCCTTGCTTCTGTTTCGCCTTGACGAAGCCGCTGTGCTTTTCTGCCTTCTGCCACGCCGCCTCATCCAACTTCCCATCCAGGGTTAGTTCCACTCCACAGGCAACGACTGCCATCATCAGTAAAATCAACAGGCTTTTCACTCGCATTGTTCTTTCTCCTTGTGCTAATATGACTTTATTGAAAACATTATCCGATGAACATTTTGGTTAAGATACTTTTTTTCTTTGTTTTTCAAGTCGCAATTTCAATTTAAGTGCGCAGTGAATTTCCGTGTATTCAGGAAGAAGGAAACACACATCCCCAAAAGTCAGACTTTCCTGATGAATGACCTCAAAATGACCTGACTACGGCTGGCCTACAATTTCATCTGTGAAAATCTGTGTGAATCTGTGGATAAAACATAAAGCTGTATCCTAGAAAGGAAGCGTACCATTGAATGGCCCGATGTCATCTGGATTTGGCGTTTTTGATAATACGTAAACCACTGCACCTGAAGTGACATCTTTGCCAATGGGGAATGCATCAGGGCAGAATGCCTCGAATTGCGCCAGTAGCATCACATCTGCGCTGCCTTCATAAAGCCGCATTCTGGCAAAATCCTCCGCCATG
>JAFZZD010000880.1 GCA_017615955.1 Victivallales bacterium | reverse complement strand
GGCATGGCCTACAACTCATACGCCATTCTGGATGAAAAGACAGCCATATTCGACACTGCGGATGCGCATTTCACGCAGCAGTGGCTTGGCAATGTGGAGAAGGCACTGGCTGGCCGCAAGGCAGACTACCTCATAATCCAGCACATGGAGCCGGACCATGCGGGCAGCATCGCCGCCTTTATGGAGAAATACACCGATACATGCATCGTGTCCTCCGCAAAGGCCTTCGCCATGATGAAGAACTTCTTCGGCAAGGACTGGAATGACAGGCAGATGGTGGTGGGCGAACTTAGCACACTCTCCCTGGGCAAGCATAATCTCACCTTCGTCACTGCGCCCATGGTGCACTGGCCAGAGGTCATCGTGACATACGATTCCACGGACAAGGTCCTCTTCAGCGCAGACGGCTTCGGCAAGTTCGGCGCGTTGGATGTGGAAGAGGATTGGGCCTGCGAGGCAAGACGGTACTACTTCGGCATCGTGGGCAAATATGGCCCTCAGGTGCAGGCTCTGCTGAAAAAGGCGGCTGGACTGGACATCAGCATAATCTGCCCCACCCACGGCCCAGTCCTGAAGGAGAACCTTGGCTATTACCTGGACCTGTACCAGAAGTGGTCCACATACGCAATTGAGACAGAGGGAGTCGCCATCGCATACACCAGCGTCTATGGCCATACTCGCGAGGCGGTGAAATTGCTGGAGGAGAAACTGAAGGAGAATGGATGCCCGAAGGTGGAGGTCATGGATCTTGCCAGGGACGATATGGCAGAAGCCGTGGAAAATGCGTTCCGCTATGGCAAACTGGTGCTGGCCACCACCACATACAATGCAGGCATCTTCCCATACATGAGGGACTTCATCCTGCATCTTACCGACAGGGGCTTCCAGAAGCGCACAGTCGCCTTCATTGAGAATGGCAGCTGGTCGCCAATGGCCATGAAGGTCATGCGCGGTCTGCTGGAAAACTGCAAGGACATCAAGTTCGCCGACCACAATGTCACCATTAAGTCCGCCATGAACAACGTGAACAAGGCGGAAATCGCCGTGATGGCCGCCGAATTGGCACAGTAAGGCGCAGAGATATCAACGCAGAGGCGCAGAAAAAATTAACGCAGAGGCGCAGAGACGCAGAGGCGCAGAGACGCAGAGGCGCAGAGATTTTTTTAACGCAGAGGCGCAGAGGCGCAGAGGCGCGGAGAGTTTTTTAATTGTTCTCATAAAATAGCAAAACAGTTGTGAAAATGACAGAAGACATAATTAAAAAACATCCCTGTGCCTCTGCGTTTTTGCGCCTCTGCGTTGATATCTTCGCGCCTCTGCGTCTTTGCGTCTCTGCGTTGATTTGTTTCTGCGCCTTTGCGTTGACGTTTGCGTTTGGGAGCGAGCTGTATTTTCCGTACAACGAATGCAATGACATTAGCCAGTGGCAGCGATTCGGCAGTGAGGTCGTGCATCCAGCTTCCGTCTTGAAAACCCAGGATTTGGTGAATGCCAAAAACAATATGGCAAAATTCCAGTGGGCAAGAAGGTTTGCTGGAACCGCTGGCAGGGCAGGAGACAGGATAGTCCGCGAATTTACCCCGGAATATCTGGATATGACAATTCCCCGCACCACCCCTGGCGGCCAGACGCCATGCCCCGCCTGCAGGGACAAGGGGCTCCGCTGGCTTCCAAACAATGACTGGAAATGGAACTACCAGAAGCCTGACGAGTTGCTATGCCCGCACTGTAAAACCATATTCCCCAACGAAAAATATCCTGAAACAATCAGCATCCGCAGCAAGTGGGACCCAGAGCAGGTCTTTACTTTCATTGACACCGAGCCGTTCGAGTGCTTCAAGTACAAGTCGCTGTCCAGTCCGTCAGGTGTCATTCGCAGGAACAAGCTGAGCCATGTGCTGTCTGGGTTGCATTCACTGACCACGGCCTACGCTTTGAATCCAAAGCCGGAATATGCGGAGACCATCAGACTTGTCCTGCTTAAGTTGGCGGACAGGGTGCCCAAATACCTGATCAGAGCTGGCTACACATACAACGAATATACGGACTGCCCACCACGCGAGGCGGCGAAAAACCTGTTTGAACTGCCTTGCGACGAGATTGTCACCAAGCCAAACAAGCCTGACCGCAGGCTGCATACTGGATATTGGTCTGCCTCAAGGACAACCACTGCGGGAATGGATGGCCGTCCAGCGCAAATCTGCGCCGAGGCATACGACATTTCATACAACGCGAAGGACAAAAACGGGGAAGACATCTATTCTGAGCAGCAACGCAGGCACATCGAGGAGAATCTTCTTCTGGAATTGGCATATCTGCTCTGTGCGGACAAGAGCATCAACAACAAGTCCGTCTCCAATCTGGCGGGGGCGGCCTCAGTCGGCATTGTGCTGGGCATACCTGATATGGTGCGCTTTGCGCTCAATGGCTTTGTGCAGACTGTCAATGAATGGTTCCTGAAGGATGGCGGCACATCTGAATCCGCCGCATACGCGAACATGACCATGGCTGGCCTTGTTCCATTCGCCTATATCTTTAGGGACTACACAGAGCCTCTTGCATACACGCCGCCTGCAAATGCCAGGAGGCTGGCTCATTTCAATGTCTGCAAGGAGACCCGTTTTGGCGAGTGCTGGCAGGCGATGGTGTGGACATTGCAGGGCGACTTGCTTTATCCGCCAATAGCGGATTCATATTTGACGACTAAAATGCTGCCCTCTTATGCAGAACTTATTGCACTGACATTCCCTAAACCAGAATATTCCGCATTAAGGGACGAGATTTTCGGTTCATTGAAAAAATCAACGAATGTGTCGGTTTTCTACGGCGGGCAGCAGTCTGACAAGGACGCCACTTTTGCCTTGCCTGACATGGTATTTCCATATCTTGCGCAGGGCATCTTCAGGCTGGGAGAAAACGGGCGGCAAGGCATGACTGTGCTGGACGCGTCCAACTGGGGCAACCACCACCATAGGGACAGTCTGAACCTCTATTACTGGAAGGACGGACACGAGCTGCTTGGCGACCTGGGATATCTGTGGGACCATCCTGACAAGAAGATGACGGTCCGCACACTGGCCCATAATCTCGTGATGATTGACGGCAAGGACCAGCTCAATACATCAGAGCGCAAGGGCAGTTTTCATTTCTATGCCACCATGCCGCGCATCAAGGCAATGCGGGCGAGTTCCCAGGCTTACAAGAAGGCAAGCACATACCAGCGCACCATATTGCAGATTTCTCATGGCGAGCATGGCGATTATCTGCTGGATTTGTTCAAGGTGCAGGGCGGCAAGAAACGTGAATACATTTTCCATGGACCAAACAATGACTTTGATGTTACGCCGCCAATGCAGAACAATGCGCCTTATGGAGCAAAGCCATGGTCCATCACCTGGAAACTGGCAGAAGACTATAGATTCACAGCATTCTCTCCAGGAGCAAAGGGCGAACTTGCAAGCATAAGCCAGGACTGGGGCCAGAGGGACAGCCAAAACAAGGACAGAGGCACCACCTTGCCATACATCAGGCGTCTGCGCAAAGGCCCGCAGCTGGACACATTCGCCAGCGTCTTCTGCGGCTACAAGGAAGGCCACCAGCTAGTCAAGGGCATGCAAATGCAGGAACTGCCAGACGAAGCCACCGCAGTGCAGATCAATACCACATTGGGAACGGACATTGTGATATTCGCGGAAGGCAAAAGCACTGCCTTTGCCGGCATTGAGACGGATGCGGCAGTGGCGGCTGTGCTGTGTGACGGCGCCACATTCATGCTCCAGGGCACGAAGTTGAAGTCGGGCAGCAAGGCACTTCAGTGCGCAAAGCAGGCTCTCTCAGGCAAGATCCTTGAAATCAGGACCAGAAATAATGGCATGGAATCCTCCTGGTTTGAGGTGGACGGCGATGTCTCCAATTGCAAATGGCAGGGACAGGCTCTTATAGTTACAGGCGATGACAAAATACAGAGGGCATACCCCATACTCAAGGTGGAGGCGGCAGATGGACACACCTACATCTACACCAAAGCAGGATACACTGGCTTCGCTGCCCAGCCCGATGCCGAAACATGGTTCCTGCCCTCGTTGGAGTTCTAGATTCCTAGGATTCTAGACTAGCAAGCCAATTTCAAAATTCCCGCGCCACGACATTAAATATCGTAGCCGCTGGCTTCAGCCAGCGGAAAAGGCTTGCAATGCCAATAGTTTTGCAATTACCTTTAGCATAAAAATAGGAGCAAACAAATGTGTACAGTTGCGGCATACATAGGCGATGAGCAGGCGGCGCCGATTCTGCTTAGGATGATTGGCAATGAAGAGGGTTACGCTGGTGGGCAGTACACTGGACTTGCCACAATACACGAAGGCAAGTTGTATTATGCGAAGGTATGCGGCGATCTGGCGGAGCTGCTGAAGCGGACAAATGCGTTGTCGCTGCCAGGCACAATTGGCATTGCTCACAGCCGCACGCCTGGCATTCCATCCGACGAGTGGGCGCATCCATTTATTTCCACGGATGAAAGTGTGGCGTATATTGCCAATGGCGCGGCAGGAATGTTTGCGGATGGACGGGATTTCACCGCGATATACCAGCGTCTGACCGCCGCGGGCGACCGCTTCCGCACATTGACGGATGACCCGAATGTGGACAAGGCATATCCACGCATACCAGATGGACGCGCCTTGCATACCAGCGACCTGCTATGCGGCATGATAGCGGAGAACCATCTGCGCAAAGGGATGGATTTGCCCAGCGCGATGGGGGCGGCCTATCTGGAGGCGCCATCGGAAGTAGTGGGGCTGAGCGTATCGGTCAAGGAGCCTGACGCGGTGGCGGCATGCCGCATAAACATGCCTTTGATGTGGGGGCGCAAAGGAAATGCCTGCTACCTGGCCACAACTGCCCTTGCAATGGAGGACGAGGATTTGGACAATGTCAGCGCCGTGCCTTCCGTAAGTACAGTCTGCATGCGCAGAGGGCAGATCACTTATAAGCCAATAGGAGGAAAATTGGCGCGCATGTGCGTGGCGATGCCTTGGGCGGAGGCGATACGCCATCTTGACGAGATTATGTCCGACGGCAAGGAGCACCATATTGGCGACATGTACATGAATATCGAGTCGCTCTGGCCCAAAGGCAGCATACAGGAGGCGGCGATGTTGACCTTCCAATATGTGCACGAGGAAATCAAGGCAGGCCGCCTCAAGGTCGTAAAACGCACTACAAAGGCCAGCCTCCCAGGTGCAATCGCGCCACGCTGGTACTTTCAGCAGAACCAGTAGTGTGTGGAGGTAGCCAGCGCGTCTCGCGCTGGAGAACCACTACACAAGAAGATACAATTGCCATGGATTGCCTGTCGCAAATTGTGGGGCAGCTCTTTCAGGCCCCAGGACGTGCTGGCTATATCAGCAACGAATAATTTCGACATTCGGAGTGAATGGTTCTTTCCGGCGCGAGACGCGCAGGCTACCACGGCAACCGTACAGGGCTACTTCAGCAACTAATAATTCGACATTCGGAGTGAGCGGTTCTTTCCAGCGCGAGACGCGC
>JAFZZD010000879.1 GCA_017615955.1 Victivallales bacterium | reverse complement strand
TGTCCACTGTCCACTGACCACAGTCCACTGTCCACTTACATTTTGGTGTGAAATATAATTCACTTGCAATACTATGCCACTCTTGAAATACCTAACTTTTCATTGTAGATTATGGCGATTTTGTTGTATGAGGTTTAAGGAGTTGTTTTTAATGTCAAGATTGAATAGATTGTTCGTGGCGTTGCTGCTTGTGTGCGCCATTTGCGTTAGGGCGGAATTAACTGTACGGGAGCAGGACGGCACACTTCAGGTACTGCGAGACGGCAAGGTTCTTGTAAAGTCAATACGCCTTTCACTGCTGGACACGGAACTGAAGGAGCCGAAGCGCAGCAACAATGTGCAGAAGGACGGCTCACAGGTATGGAACATCTGGAGCGAACACCCTGATACGCGGGTGAGAATGGAAGTTGCCCGCAGAAGCGACGGCGCAGTGGAAATATCCATGCTCTCCAACATGCTGCCCATGCCAGTCAGCAGGCACCGCTATGTCTATCTCGACCTGGAACCTGGGCAGCTCATCGACAAGCACTACGATGCATTGGAGGGCAATGCCCGCGGATGGCGCCCGATTTCGGGTGACTTCGATGCAAAATGCAAGTCATTCGGCTCACACTGGATGGCCTGCGACGGGCTGATATTCGATTTCAATCCAATGGGCGCATCTTCATACTGCAACCAATACAGGATGGGCGCGGTAAAAGGCGTTTGGAGCGTGGAGCGCAAGAAGGACGCCATCTACATCGCCGGCGGTAGCCAGAGCCAGAACGCCGGCGGCTTCACTGGCATAAAAATGGTGCTGCTTGAAGGCAGGAACGAGGACTATGACAAGATGCACCTCATGAGGACCTACCACTACAACCAGCACCTCAAGGCAAAATACCTGCTCTCATTCGGCGCACCCGCCACTGGCAAGCAGTACAGCAATGGCAACGTGCCACTGGCGGAAAACGGGATTTTCGGTTGGGAAGATGCCGCGCCGCAGCCAGTCGTGGGCAACAAGGAAGGCGCACTTTACAGTTGCGTCGCTGGAAAAGACGCAGTCTATTGCTTCAATGGATTGCCTGACGGCTTCTATGTATGCACCGCCACCGCCGGAAACTACACTGGAATTGAAAACACATTCGACGTCTCATTCAACGACGTCAAGCTTGCGGAGAACCTGAATGTGCAGCCAAGGAAGGTATGGATCGGCTCCAAGACAATCCATGTAAAAGGCGGCTCGCTCAGGCTGAAGCTGTCAGGCAATTACATACTTTCCACCTTGGGCATACAGCCGCTTATGGCTGATGCGGAGGACTACTCGATGCAGAGACCCTTCTGGTTCTCGGATGGATACGAGCCAGCACTCATTTACAGGAACGTGGATTTTCCAAGGAAATATACCCTGCCCTCTTCAATCGAGGTGCTGGACCTGCCAGTGCCGGGCACTGAAATGTCAGCCGAATACAGGCGACCGCCACGCCCCACCTTGCTGCCGCCCGCAAACATGCCATCACTGGCCTGGGCAAACGACATGAAAATGGGCAGCATGGGCGCGGGAATGCAGCTGGCGGACGAATCTTGCCCGCAGGAGCTGCGCACCAGCTTCATCGACAGGAACGTGAACGGGAAGGGCTACAACTGCGTCATGTCCGGCTTCATGCACAGTCGCCACACGTACCCGACACGCTTCAACGACGGCATTGAATACAACAGGGTGCTGGCAAGGGAAGCGCACAAGCGTGGCCTGAAAATCATTGACCACCACGATGTAACCATCCTCTGGAACCAGCACAGCGGCCTGCGCACTCTGGCGGAACGCCTGCCTGAACTGTGCCGCGGCATTGACGACCACCTGCCATCATTCCAGCTCTGCCCTATAAATCCAGACTTCAAGAAAAAGTACTTCGACTACTGGAGAAAGAACGTGGAGGCGGGAATAGACGGCTTCCAGCTGGACGAGGTGCAGTTCTGGACTCATACATGCTCATGCCACTACTGCCGCGAGGCATTCACACGGGACACCGGTTGGATCTATCCACTCAATGAACTGGACAAGTCCCTGGCCGACACATTCACCACCTTCAACCGCCGCTGGCATGACTGGCGCATGGCGACAATCACAAACTGGTTCATCGACCTGCGCAAATATGTCCAGGACATAAAGCCGGACCTGGTGCTCTCCATGTACACCACCCACTGGGGCTTCACACGCTCCGCGCCACGCTACAAGGCTGGCTTCGACATAGTTGACCTGGCAAGGACATTCAATATGTTCGGAACGGAAGTCATGACCAGAAACGTGATGAAATCATCCAAGTCGCTGCTGCCCCTGCGCAAGATGAAGAACATCATAACCAAGGAATACGGCACACGCTTATGGGGCATCTACTACACCAACGACTGGGAATCCACCTATTTTGCCTGGTGCGTGGCAAATATGTGCGGGCAAAGCGCCATCATGGCGTTCAACATGCCGCCAAACGCGCCCGCATTCCGCGACTTCGCAAAGACGGAGGGGAACATGCAGGTCACTGGCGCGGAGAATGTGGCGGAAATAGGACTGCTATTCTCCACCGCCAGCAAGGACTGGAACAAGTCCATCGGCTTTGAAAACGGGCTTTTCGGCATGGCACAGCAGCTGGAGGCATTGCATATTCCCTACGAGATGGTGGGGGACATCAGCCTGAGACCGGAAATACTCTCCAAATACAAGGTATTGTCCCTGGGCACATCTGCCTGCATGTCGGACGAGCAGGTAAATGCGGTACTTGACTTTGCGGAAAAGGGCGGCACCCTGCATCTGCTGGGCGTCACGGCGCTTTGCGATGAGACAGGCGAAATGCGCAGGCAATGGCCATTTGCCAAGATATTCGGTTTCAGGCCAGACTACTACAGCAAGTGGAAACTGGCCGAATGCGATAGCGTCAAATTCGAGCATCCGGCCCGCACATTCGTGAAACCAGGCACTGTAAATCCAATGCAGGAAATCCGCCCATACGGCAAGGGACACATCATCTACCAGGCAACTGATGCAGGTGCATATCTCTACACAATGGAGAAGACAGCTGGCGACAAGTGGCCATACGAAAGATACCCCATTCTGGAAAAATTCTACCGGGAATATCTGGCAAATCTGCTCAAGGACGTGCGCGTCTGGAATACCAATGCGCCTGACAAGGTGTTCACAGCACTCTGGAAAGAAGCGGACGGCTCGCTGGTCATCCACTTTCTCAACGCCACTGGCGAAAACAACAAGAAAGGCGAGGTATTGGATGGCCTGGCCCCAAAACCCGCCTTTCCAGCATTGCCGGAAGACATAATATTCAGCATAAAATGCGCCAATGCCAAGTCAGTCACTGCGGCAAGCCCCTCGTTCGGAGGCATACGTGCACTCCAGTACAAGGCACAGGACGACGGCACAATCGAGGTAACACTGCCCGCAGATCTTGCCAAGCAATACGTCGTAGTACGGATTAGAGAATAACCACCACAAAAACAAAAAAAGGAAAGAAATCATGGCAGAGAAAATCAATGGAAGCGTTTGTTTGAACCACCCCGACACCCCAGCAGTAGCACATTGCGCAGTCTGCCGCAAGCCTGTCTGCCAGGAATGCCAGAAGATCTACGAAGGCGTCACCTATTGCTCCAGAGAATGCTACGACAATGCAAAGCGCACCGGCGGCATGGTGGACGATGTGCTCCAGAAGCGCAAGGCAGTGGAACTCAAGAGGAAAATCCGCAACATCATCATTCTTCTTATTGTAGTGGCGCTGGCATTCGCTGGCTGGACTTACTACAAGAAAAACACGGCCACTATCGACGCAAAGGAAAAGAATCTCAAGCAGCAGACGGAAAAGACCATCAACGACGGCAAGAAGAGCATCGACAAGGGCATCATCAAGGATTCCAAATACAAGAAAGAACATGAAGGCCTTTTAAAATAAGGTCACCC
>JAFZZD010000878.1 GCA_017615955.1 Victivallales bacterium | reverse complement strand
CGCATGGCGAAAGCCCAGCGCTATTCTGCACGGCACGCTTTCCGCGCGGCCATTGGCCGCGCGTCAGGACGCGTGACCGCCATCCGCGCCTGGCAGGGCACCCACAGTCCACTGTCCACTGTCCACTGTCCACAGTCCACTCAGATAATGACCTTGTATGTGCCTGGGCCTGCGATAGTAGTTTCGCGGTCTGGCAAAACTATTTCCGCAGTAGTGGTTGGAGGAATGGTGTATTCCCATTCTATGCTGCCGTTTTCAAGTCGTTTCCATGATGAGCGTATCATGCCGCGGATTGAATCGTATTCAGCAGTGGCGTAATCCAGCCTTGAGCCGAACATTGGTGCCAGCCTGAATCTGGCGAATCCCAAGTCAGATGCCTGCTCGCTCAAGGGCTGTATGCCGCAGATGCGACGATAGAACCAGGCACCAACTGCGCCATACGCATAATGGTTGAAGGAATTCATGGCAACATTGCCGAATCCCTTGTCCTTGGTATAACTGTTCCAGCGTTCCCACATGCTAGTGGCGCCTTGCGTTATAGGATACATCCAGCCAGGATAATCGGTCTGCAGGAGCAAATCATACGCCAGATCAGCCTGGTTTATCTTCACCAGCACCTCCAGCAGCAAGGGTGTGCCTAGGAAGCCGGTCGTCAGCTTGCAGCCATTGATGTCCCGTATGTCATGCACCAGCATTTCCGCTGCAAGTTTTGAGGAGGCGTCATCGAACAAATCCCAATGGAGCGCCATAAGCAGGGCGGTCTGCGTGCGTATGACTGGTTTTCCCTCTTTGTCCAGGAATTTCTTCTGCATTGCCAGCCGTGCCTCGTTGTACTGCCGTTCTCTGAATTGAGCCTCCTTTTCATCGCCAATGAGGCGCAGCATCTTCGCAACCAGCCGCAGCATTCCCGCCAGATACGCGGAAGACAGATATTCGCCTGGTGTCTTGTTGACGCCGCCATCCTCGTCAAAGCCAATGTACAGCCAATCGCCAAAACGCGCCACATCCAAAATGTAGCTGTTGCCTGAATGCTGTATTTCCCAGTCCAGCCAGCGCAGCATCTGCGGCATGTATTTCCTAACAATGCGGGTGTCGCCGTACTTCTCAAGCATAACCCAGGGGCATACAATGGCCGCGTCAGCCCAGCCGGTCGCGCCATTGAAGTCATATCTATTCACATAGTTGTAGGGAGACGGAGCAAAATGGGCATAGCCGCCGTTGATTGCCTGGCCCGCGTTCAGGTCTGCCAGCCATTTCGTGTAGAACGAGGCTGCATCCATGTTCCAGGTTGCCTCGTCAGCGAATACCTGCGTATCACCAGTCCAGCCCAGGCGCTCGTCCCTCTGGGGGCAGTCAGTTGGTATATCGACGAAGTTGCCCCTTTGTCCCCAGATTATGTTGGACTGCAGTTGGTTCAGCATTTCATTGGAAGACTTGAACGAGCCAGTTTCTGCCAACCTAGTGTGAATGACACGGGCCTTGATGTCATCCTTGGTCAATTCGCCAGGCCAACCAGTGACATCCAGATAGCGGAAGCCATAGAATGTGAACTCTGGCTCAAATGTCTCAGTCTCGTTTTTGCCAGAGACATATACAGTGCGTGCAGTGGCGGTTCGGAGATTGTCGTAGTAGAGGGAGCCATCGTCCCGCAGCATTTCGCCATGACGCACAGTAATTAGCGTGCCCTGCACGTTGTTGTGCAAAGTGAACTGCTCGCGCCCCACCAGGTTCTGGCCAAAATCGACTATGTACGCGCCATTTGCACGCCTGCTTATGCTGACTGGCCTTACATCCATGATGTGGGCGACAGGCTCCGAAGCTGACCACTCGATCTTAGGCAGCACTGGCATGTCCGATGTCTTCAATTCCGCAACAGGAACCCACGCCTGGTGATTGAGCGCATTAAGAGAATGCCATGCCTCGATTGTGGTGCCATCATATATGTCCGCCTTGTCATTGGTATGGCAGTATTTGACATTGCCGCTGTCCAATGGAAGCACCTCAATGCTGCCGTCCTTCTTTTCCAGGCGCAGTTCGCAGCGCATCAATGGTTTCTCGCCCCATGTCGAGCGGTCACTGTTCCATTGGCGAGCAATGCGTCCAGAGAACCAGCCGCTGGACAATACAATGTCAAGCACATTCTTTCCAGGGACAAGCGCATCGCCGATGTCATATACCCTGTACAGCACACGCTTGTCATATTGGGTGCATCCTGGCGGAAGAAGGTCGTCTTCCCCGATTGCCTTGCCATTCAATTTCAGTCTGTAGATGCCAAGTGTCGTGATGCAAAGTCTGGCGGAGGCCACCTCGCCGCAATTGACTTCGGCCCGCAGTGGCGCCAGTTCCTGGCTCAAGGAGCGCAGTGGTGGCTGAATCCAAGGAGCGGTCCAATCAGTGCCCATGAAACCAGTCTCAAAAAATGACGCGGCGGTCAGTTCCGCGCCATCCTCACCTCTGGTAGTCAGTTTCCAGTCATAGCGGGTAAATGCCTTTAGAGTAGTTCCGCCATATTCCACCTGCGCCGTGTCAGGCGATTGCACGTAGCCACTGTCCCACACAATGCCGTCTTTATTCTCGACCACGATCCTGTATTCACGCTGCCTGGCATGGGATGTCTTCCAGGAAAAGCGCGGCCTTGCCTCATCCATTCCCAAAGGGGAAACCTTATACTCAACTCGCAGACTCTCTAACATAAAACTACAGTGACACTCCTTGTTGGCACTTGCAAAATATACCCTGTTTGCAATTTTCCTGTAAGATAAGCCAGCGCACTTTAATTGCAAATTGGCAACTGTTCAGCTCCCCTATTTAACGCAGAGGCGCAAAGGCGCAGAGACGCAGAGAAACAAGACTTTTGCCTTTCTTGCCTTCATCATATGATATGCAAAGGGTCTTTTGGAAAACGCTATGTTCCCCGAGAGGGTAGGTAATAATAGGACATAATTATGTGAGCGCCCAAGCGGCGCTCACTCAAGTTGAACAAGCTTCAAGGCAAAGTTCCAGGCCTTCCGCACAGGTTGGACAACCTGTGCTGTTAT
>JAFZZD010000086.1 GCA_017615955.1 Victivallales bacterium | reverse complement strand
TATTTCATAACCCAGGATTTGGGATTTGAATAGGATGTGGACGATTTGCGCTTTTCCAATATCATCATCGCATGAGATGCGGATGTGGATGGCTTCCATATCAGGATTCTAGTGACGACATTCTTCCTCACGCTGTTCCAGCCTCTGGTGCTCTCCGACCATCTTTTCATTCTGGAGACGCCTCTGTACCGTGTTCGCACCAAGAAGAAGACCATCTATTGCTTCACTGATGCGGAGCGTGACCAGGCGGTCCAGGAACTTGGCAAGGGCTGTGAGATGACGCGATTCAAGGGGCTGGGCGAAATATCGCCTGACGAATTCAAGCCATTCATTGACGAGGGCACCATGCGCCTTTTGCCAGTGACTGTGGACAACCGCGGGGACATCGAATCCATCCTGCGCTTCTACATGGGGGCAAACTCACCCACACGCCGCGAATATATTTTGGACAACCTGCTTTCCGACATTGTGATTTGACATTATGAGTGAAGACGATTTGAATATTGAGGACGAAAACCTGGACGAGGAAAGTACGGCCATGGGGGAGGACGTGGCATTGCCGGAAGATGACGGCGGCAATGTGCTGCGTAACTTCTATGCCGACTGCTATGTGCAGTATGCCTCGTATGTGGTGCGTGACAGGGCAATCCCCGATGTGGACGATGGCCTGAAGCCAGTGCAGCGCCGTATTTTGTATTGCATGCATCTGAAGGATGACGGGCGCTTCAACAAGGTGGCCGGCGTGGTTGGTGACACCATGCATTTTCATCCCCATGGCGATGCGTCAATATATGGGGCGTTGGTGGTGCTTGCCAACAAGGAGTTTTTCATTGACAGGCAGGGCAATTTCGGTGACATCATCACGGGCTTGAGCGCAGCGGCTCCACGTTACATAGAATGTCGCCTTACACAGCTTGCGAAGGAGACCCTGTTCAATCCTGACATAACGGAATTCGTTGAAACATACGATGGCCGTTCCAAGGAGCCAGTGCGGCTGCCTGCAAAGGTGCCGTCCTTGCTTATGCTGGGGTCGGACGGCATAGCCGTCGGCATGTCCACCCACATCTTCCCCCATAATTTCAAGGAATTGCTGGAGGCTGAAATCAAGAGCCTGCGGGACGAACCCTTCCAGGTGCTGCCTGATTTTCTGCAGGGCGGTCTCATGGACGCCAGCGACTATGACGACGGGCGTGGCAAGATACGCGTTCGTGCCCGCATTGAGCCAGATGGGGACAAGAAGCTGATTATTCGCGAGGTGCCGCCGAACACCACCACCGAAATGCTTATCGCCTCCATTGAGAAGGCCGCTAAGCGGGGCAAGGTGAAGCTGGCTGGCATAAACGACTATACGTCGGAGAAGGTCTGCATTGAAATCAGCCTTCAGCGGGGCATCTACGCAGAGGAGACACTGAAGGAACTGTACGCCTACACGGACTGCGAAAAGGAGATTTCCTCCGATTTGCTGGTGATAAAGGACAATGTGCCCACCATGATGACCGTGTCCGAGGTGGTGAAGCGCAATGCGGACAAGTTGAGGGAGTATCTTGGCAGGGAACTGCAGCTGGAGCATGACCGCCTTCTGGAGAAGATCCTTGAGAAGACACTGGCGCAGATCTTCGTTGAGAACAGGATTTACAAGCGCATCGAGAAATGCCAGAGCGTTGAGGCGATTCTTGCGGAAACCCGCAAGGGCTTGGAGCCATTCAGAAATCTGATTCACCGCGACATCACTGATGAGGACATAGAGAAGCTGCTCCAGATCCCGATACGGCGCATCTCCGCATTCGATATCGCCAAGAACCAGCAGGAAATCTCTGGTCTGCGTGAAAAACTGGAGGAGTGCAAGGCAAATCTCGCCAGGCTGACGGAGTTTACCATTGACTACATACAGAAGCTCATCGAGAAGTACGGGGACCTTTTCCCAAGGCGCACTGAAATCACTGGCATCACCACTGTCAATGCCAGGGAGGTCGCCCGCAGGGATGTGAAGGTGTTCTTCGACAAGCAGGGCCACTTTGTTGGCACGGCTGTCAAGCCATCCAGCAAGGACGCAGCACCTCTGGTGCTGACTGAATTCGACAAGATCATGCTCTTGCGCGGCGACGGTACCTTAAAGGTGATGGACATTCCAGAAAAGGAATATGTGGGGCAGACTAAATACCTGCTGCCAGCGGACAAGGAGCAGGTCTATTCCATCTTGTACCGCCACAGGCAGGACGGAACCTGGTTCGCCAAGCGCTTCAAGGTGGGACAGTACATGCTGGGCAAGGAATACCACATCATCCAGGAAGGGTGTATAATAGACAGGCTCTACACCAATTCTGGCGTTGTGCTGGAGCTGGAGATCAAGTCCGCCCACCGCAGGATGACAAAGACCATCAAGGTGGATTTCGACAGCCTTCCAATGCGCTCACGCGAGGCCAAAGGCTTCAAGCTGACATCATACGAGGTGGTGAACATCGTGGTCGTCAACAAGGGCAGCGATACTCCAGCTCCAACGGACAATACCGACGAGCCAGCACCAGAGGAACCAGCGGCGGAAACACCACAGCCGCAAGCAGAGGCAGCTCAACCTGAAGCCGCACAACCACAGGACGAAAAGCCTGAAAACAATTATAAGCAAACCTCCTTCTTCCTAGACGAATAGAGGGCAAAAGAACTGTTGCAAAACTATTGTGTGAGCGCCGCTTCGGCGCTCTCATTTTTATGCAATAACACGTAATTATTCGTTGAGTTTCCAGGATATTTCCATGGCAAGTTCTCCCATATAGGGATAGCTTTCATCGCCAATGAATATTTCAGTGCGGTTGTAGCGTGACGTCTCGTCAATGGGCAATGCAAAGTGAGCTGGAAAGCGGAAAACAAACAGCCCATCTTGCGGCATGGCGTCTATATTCACATCAAAGGCGTAGCTGTGGTCCTCCTGTTTTACCAGTTTCCTTGAATCCAGCTGATAGAACTTGTCTCCAACCTTCAAGACGCCGCTTTCCTCTGGTGTGCCTATGAAGCGGATTGGCAGATGCACTTTGCAGGGCTTTCCTACTGCAGATTCTGGAATGACAAGGTGTTTTGCAATTATATTCGGCGCATTTTCTCCACAAACGAACAAAGTGTAGCGCTCAGGTTCCAGAAGCGGGCCATGGTCCCGTAAGATTGCAAAGCCTTCCTTTTCAAACACAAGATGCTGCCCATTGGGGCGTTCCCATCTTAACAGGCAGGGCAGCATGGATTTGCACCAAAGGGAATAAGCGCTTACTGTAATGAAAATGGTTATGATTGCCAGACCGCCGTTGATGGCAAGAAATCGCCAATTGTCGGATTGCGCCAACAATTTGAAGCGACCTGGAATGCGCAGCAATTCCTGAATCGCATAGCCGCCATAAATGCTTATGATTGGAATTGCCGCGATGCGGAATCTTGAGAGTATGTAGAACATGGCTGTTCCTAGCCAGCAAACTAGCAAGAATCCAAAAAGCATAATATGTCCCTTCCTGAAAAGGTGGCGTTCCCTGAATATGCCGAATAAGGCGAGACTGCCCAATACGGCAAACGGAAGCAAAAACGGGAGTTTAAGCAGCTTGCTGCTTCCTCCTTCGTCTTTTAGAGCCACGTTGTGTGAAATCTCAATCTTATTCCAGAAAAGAAGACATTTGCGAAATTGCAGGTCCAAGAAGAGCATCGGTTCTTGAAGCGCCCATTTCATGATGCGCCTCTTCGCAGAGATGCGGCCTTGCTCTGGCCTTAATTCAGTGTCAAGCGTCCAGTAATGATATGTGGCAGGATAAAGCAGAAGGCCAGCAGGCGCCTCTGGTGAATTGCCCAGAAGTAGCACCCTGTCTCCTGCAGTGGAGGGACCCACCCAGCGTCCAGCCCAGTGATAATTGCGTATGGAAAATGGGAGGCGCGGCAATGCAAACACCAATATGAATGCAGCTGTCAGTCCAAGTGTGCGCAGAGTCCATCTATTGCGCCATACGAGGACGGCTAGAAAGACTGGCAGCAGGAGAATTGCGTTGCCGCGTGTCAGTGTGGCAAATGAAAGCACCAGGCCCGCAAGAAGCCATTGCCACCCCTGGTTGCGCTTCAGGCACAGCAATCCCAGATAAAGCATCAATATTATCCAGAATGACTGGAGTACCTCAAACAATGCAAATGGCGTGAAGAAAATATGCAGTTTATACAGTGCCACAAGGAGTGAGCTTGCTATCCCTGCGATACGCCCGAAGAGTTTAGCGGCGCAAAGTCCCGCAAACCCTACGGTGCAGGCTCCCAGGACGCTTTGCAGAAGCATAATCGGCCAGGGATTGTCTCCGCCAATGAATCGGCATATTGGCAGAAACACCGTATAGTAGAAGGGCTGATATTCAAAATGGTCAGGCCAATTACCCGCCCAAATCCTGCGCATCAACTGAAGGTAGTTGTCCATGTCGCTTTTGTATTCAGGCTTGACAACTGCCTCTATGCCCGACAACTCAATGCAGACTCCTACGCGAAGAGCAAATGCCAAAAGCACTATTCCCAGCAATACCCAGCTAAAGTTACGGGCTAACCAAGCATTCATGGTCTTGTAGAACATTCGCGTTTCCTCTATGGTTTTGATTTTCAAATGGGGGTGTCGCTAAGATTAAATGTGAGCGCCGAAGCGGCGCTCACTCAGGTTGACCAACCTGTATGATTTCGTCTGTTGGAAAACTGCACAGACTGGCCATATATAAAAGATCAGTAGTTGTAGTCGATTTTCTCTGGCTTGCCTGATTGTGCGGAGCGTATTGCCGCATCGGCGAAGGCGACGGTGCATGTGCCCTGGTACACGTCTGTGTCGCATGGCGTGTTGTTTTCCAGGGCAGTGACAAAGTCCTTCAGTTCCGATGTCACGTTGTGGCTGGCGATTTCCACGGCTATGTCATTGAACGCCATTGCGCCCGTCGGCCCCATGAGCATTTTTTCGCTGATTTGGATATGGTTGCTTCTGTTGTCGCAGATGATGGTGCCTTCCGTGCCATAGATGACAGTGCGCATCGTGTATGGGCGCTTGACGCCGATGGACACGAAGACGCGGCCTATAACGTCATTTGGGAACTTCGCAACGGCGACGCCTGTGTCGGGGGTAGGCCAGTCTGGCATGAAGATGTGGTTCATATAGCAGAACACTTCCGTTGGGTCGCCGGCAATCCATCGTGTCAGGTCTAACGCGTGACAGCCGCCGCCCAGGAAGCCCTGGCGCTTGAGGGCAGGGTCCTTTCTCCACTCATGGAAGCCCTTGGCAAATTCGTAGTCATGGGCGTATTCGCTTTCGATATAGACCAGGCGTCCAATGCGTCCTGCGTCAACCAGTGCCTTTGCTGTGCGGAAGCCAGGTGCGTAGCGGCAGACTTGCCCAGTCATGAACTGCTTGCCGCTCTTCTTGACGGCGGCAATTATTGCGCGGCAGTCGTCCAGGTTCAGTGCCAGCGGCTTTTCGCAGATCACGTGTTTGCCTGCCTCCAGTGCCTTGATGGACTGCTCCCTGTGGAAGTTGTCCGGGCTAGCCACCACTACGATGTCCGCGTCAGATGCGTAGATTTCCTTCTCCTGCTTTGCGACAGTGATGCCAGAGCCAGTTATCCTGTCCTTTATGATGAGATTGTTTTCCTCGTAGAACTTGTCATATATCATGACCAGTTCGGTATTTGGCAGTTCCTTGGCGGCCAACGCCCAGTTGGCGCCCATTCTAAGGCCGATTACAGCGACTTTATACATTTTGCTTCCTCCTTTATCCGATCAGTTTGATTTTGTCTGCTCTGCCGATGATCTTGTTTTCGGGGTTCTGTGACTCTTCTGGGATGATTTCAATCTTGCCATTGAAATACAGTGTCTCAAGCGCCCTGTATGTTGACAATGCCCTGATTTTCGGTGCGTTCAGCCCCTGCGGGAAAAGCGGGACTATTGCGTTGTCGCAGATGTGGGCCAGCAGCGATGGGCCGTGCTCCTCCAGGTATTTGCGCATGGCAACTGCGCAGCCATTGGGGATTATGTCGTATGTGTTGTCGAATTGGGGCGACATCTTCTCCACATGTAAGGTCGTGCTGTCCACATAGCCCACCGAGTTTACAGGAATCTCCGTGAATCTGGGTGTGTTGTTCCCGAATGCCAGGGCTGTGATGGACAAGGCAATGCCGTCCTCGTAGTTAGCAATGACGATTCTCTGGCTGGTTGTGGCGAAGAAGATTCTGCCAGGGAAGTCCTTGAATATCATGATGCTGGAGGCCTCCTCCTGGAATTGCGTCAGTGCGAAGCGTATGCTCTCCAGTGGATTGCCAGTGCGGATGTACTCCTTTTCAGTCAGCTGCGTCACAAAGTCCGACACATGTATCTGCTTTCCGTTTTCCAGAACGCAGTATTTCCTGCCGTAGGGTTCGTCCTCTGTGGTGAACTGCATCCCCTCGCGGTGATATTTTCTGATCATGTCCAGGTGGAGCTGGTCCCTGCTGGCGAAATAGCCTGAATTGCCCTGGCTTACAGTTGCCACCAGGCCATGAACGCCCACGAATGGATGGCCGAACTTCCAGTTGCCGCCGCTGTTTGTGCGGCTATGCCAGAGGCCGCAGGTGCCATGGAAGTCAGAGACGCTGTATTTCTCGTCCCAGAACCGTGAGCAGCCAGCGACTTTCTCCATTTTCAGGCCATTGCCCTCCTGGGTGACCATTCCCGTGTAGTAGCCGCTCCAAAGCCCTTCGATTCGCTTCCCCATCTTGTCTAGTATTGGGGCCGCCGTTTTCTTCCCTGTGTATGCACACCAAACGCACATTTTTGTCTCCTTGTTTTTTGTGGACTGTGGACTGTGGACTGT
>JAFZZD010000877.1 GCA_017615955.1 Victivallales bacterium | reverse complement strand
GGGCTGTTGCCCCGCGCACCGAACAGTCCACAGTCCACAGTCCACTTAAAAACACATGGAGGTAATTATATATGCCATTTGAAAAGGGAAATATTACGTTTCGTATTTGCCGCCTGCCCGAGGCATTGCCACAGAATGTGGTGGAACTTTTTGCGCAGAATGCCGCAGGTCCGCTGGAAGGCGTGATGGATGAACCCCAGTGGGGCTGGGTTACGCCACGGCATCTGCTGGATACGAATATCACCGAAGACGCCATCAAGATGAATGGGTACTATCATATCTGTCTGCGCCAGGCGCAGCGCAAGATACCCGCGTCGCTGCTGTCCGCCGAATGCCGCATTGCCGAACTCAGCAAAATGGCGGAAATGGGCGTGGACCATCTGGCGAAGAAGGAACGCAAGGCAATCAAGGAGGAAGTCAGCAAGCACCTACTGCCACAGATGCCTCCGCAGCTGGCCGGTACATACTGCGTAATCGACACAGCGGAAAACTTGCTCTTCACAACTGCGGTATCATCCCACGCATTCGAGATTTTCGCAGCCTGGTTCCTGAAGACCATAGGTTTTGAGCCAATTCCGTTGACGCCTGAAGTGGCCTCTGCCTCTTTGTTCAACATAGATGGCACTACAATTCCCGCGCTCTGCATCTCGCCAAACTTGAACAGAAAGGACGGCGAGGGGAATGGCACCCTGGGTGAGAATTTCCTGACATGGCTGTGGTATTTCCAGGAGGCCAGGGGCGGCATGCTTCCGCAAAGCAAGCTGGGTTCCTTCGGATTGATGATTGACGGTCCGCTTTCCTTCATCGCAGAAGGCGCTGGCGCATTTGAAAGCGTGGTGCGCAAGGGCACTCCTACATTGAGCGCAGAGGCAAAGGCCGCTCTCCTTGTTGGCAAAAAACTCAAGTCAGCCAAGTTCATCCTGGCGCAGGACAAGAATGTGGAATGGTCATGCACACTGGATGCCAATGAATTCGTGTTCAGGGGACTGAAACTGCCAGAAGGCGAGGCAATGGATCCGCTGGGCATCTTCGAAGAAAGAATGACCAACCTCTATACTTTCCATAGCGTGTTCTTCGGCCTGTTCCAGAAGTTCCTCACCGAAATGGCGGACTCCGAAAAGGCAAACGCCTACCGCGAAAAGGCCCGCGAATGGATCAGCAACCACGAGGAAAGATAATTTTATCCACAGATTGACACAGATTAACACAGATTTTTAGTATTTCTCTGCGATAATCTGCGAAAATATATGGACCATTAAACAATGATAATCGGCACAGGCATTGACATAGTGGAAGTGCAAAGGGTGAAGGCCTCCATTGACAAATATGGGGATACATTCCTGCGGCATTTCCTGACAGAGCAGGAAATCAGCGAATTGCCTGAAGGCAACCAGCGCTTCCAGTCCTGCGCAGGTCGCTGGGCCGCAAAGGAGGCCGTGGCAAAGGCACTGGGCACTGGCTTTGGCGCAGAATGCGAATGGCGGGACATCCACATCAGCAATGACAAGGCTGGCGCTCCAAAAGTTGAACTCACTGGCACTGCGGCAAAGACCGCAAAGGCCAAGGGCATTGCCTCCATTCACATCAGCATCTCACACGAGAATAAATTCGCCTGCGCAATGGCAGTGGCAGAAGGATAATAGGAGCTTCTAATCAATGAACTTTAGAAAATCCATTGGAATTGCAACTAATGCGTTGCTGATAGTATTCTTCATAGCCTTCTTCTTCCTGCCAATCTACCGTGTGCTGATAGGCGGCTTCAGCGACAATGCAGGACACTTCACCACATTCTATGTCCTGGAGGTTTTCCGCAATCCCGTGTATATGCAGGGCCTGCTCAATTCCTTCCTGATTGCACTTTGCACCACCATTCTTTCCGCGCTGATTGCAATGCCGCTTGCCTGGCTCTCCGACAGGTACGACTTCGCGGGCAAGAAACTGCTGACTGGCGCCCTGCTTCTTCCAATGATTCTCGCACCGTTCGTGGGAGCCTTGGGAATGCAGTGCATTTTTGGCCGTTGCGGAGCATTGAACATGCTGCTCTCAAAACTGGGCCTCTTCCCGGAAAACGCGGGACCCGACTGGTTTGCAGGCGGCTTCTTCGGCGTGGTCTTGCTGGAGGCGCTGCACTTGTTCCCAATCCTGTACTTGAACGTGGCGGCGGCATTCGCCAATGTGGACCCCATGCTGCTGGAGGCCGCCTCCGACCTGGGCTGCACTGGCTTCAAGCGCTTCCGCAAGGTGGTGCTGCCCCTGGTCATGCCTGGCGTATTTGCTGGCGGCTCACTGGTGTTCATCTGGGCATTCACCGAATTGGGCACACCCCTTATGTTCAGCTATGGCCGCTGCACCGCTGTGCAAATCTATTCGGGACTGAACGAACTTGGCAAGAACCCCATGCCATACGCGCTGGTGGCAGTGGTCATGGTGTTCTCAATCATCATGTACGCTGGCGCAAAACTGGCATTCGGCAGGGGAGGACACGCCATGATGTCGAAGGCTGGCCGCGCCACGGGGCAAAAACGCCTGAATGGCCTGCCACAGGCCGCAGTCATGGCGGTGTTCGCTGCAATTGGCATATTCTGCCTGCTGCCGCATCTTGGCGTCATGGGGCTGGCCATCGGCAAGAGCTGGTACCACAGCATAGTGCCAAATGGCTTTACTCTGGAGCACCTGAACGCAGCCGTGGGGCATAGCCTGACCGTGCCCAGCATCATCAACAGCCTGAAATATGCGCTGCTGGCAGTGTGCGTGGCATTGGTCCTTGGCATTTCATCGGCAATTACCATCGTGCGCGGCAAAAGCAAGTTTTCCTGGCTGCTGGACTGCCTGGTGATGATGCCGCTGGCCGTGCCTGGCCTGGTGCTGGCGTTCGGCTACTTGGCTTTGGCCCAGAAGGGCGAGATATTCAATTGCCTGGATCCAATACGGAATCCAACCATACTGCTGGTGGTGTCATACGCAGTGAGACGCCTGCCATACGTGGTGCGCTCGGCAGTGGCTGGCCTGCAGCAGACCTCTGTCAGCTACGAGGAGGCTGCCGCCAGTCTGGGAGCACCGCCATTCACCGTGTTCCGCCGTATCACCGCGCCACTCATCACTGCAAACCTTATCGCAGGCGGCATCTTGGCATTCAGCTTCTCCATGCTGGAAGTGGCGGATTCCCTTATCCTGGCTCAAAAGGCGGCGTACTTCCCAATTACCAAGGCAATCTACGAATTGTCATCCCTTCTTGGCCAAGGACAAGCACTCGCCTCCGCATTGGGACTGTGGACCATGGTATTCCTCGGCGCCTCAATGCTGACAGCCTCCGCCGTCCTCGGCAAAAAACTAGGTGCTTTATTTAGGGTGTGAGTATGTGTTCTGTGCGCTGGCATTCTTGCCCGCGTCTGGTTCTGTGCGCGGGCATTCTTGCCCGCGAAAAAATGGAGAATCTTATGGGAAAATATGATGGAAAAGTGGCTTTGGTGACTGGCGGTACTCGCGGCATCGGGCTGGCAATCGTGGAACGGCTGGCCTTGGAAGGCGCAAATGTGGCGTTGCTGGGGCGCAGCCCAGAAGGTGCGCAAACTGCGGCCAACTTCATTGCAGAAAAATATGGCGTAAAAACACTGAGTCTGGCAGGTGATGTGGCACTGCCTGCAACTGCGGACGATGCGGTCGCTCAATGCCTGCAGGCATTTGAGAAAATAGATATTCTTGTGAACAACGCGGGCATTACCAGAGACAACCTGCTCATGCGCATGAAGGAAGAGGAATGGGATGCGGTGTTGCAGACCAATCTGAAGAGCGTGTTCAATATGTGCAAGGCCGCTGTTCGCCCCATGATGAAGGCGCATTATGGCCGCATCATCAACATTTCCTCCGTCGTGGGCATTTGCGGCAATGCGGGGCAGACGAACTACGCAGCCGCCAAGGCTGGCATCATAGGCTTCAGCAAATCCCTGGCAAAGGAAATCGCATCCCGTAACATAACCGTGAATGTAATTGCGCCTGGAATGGTGGATACGGATATGACCGCTGCGCTTCCTGATGCAACAAAGCAGGCGTTGCTCCAGAATGTGCCTTTGGCGCGCATCGGGCAGCCTCAGGATATCGCGGCTGGCGTGTCTTTCCTGGCCAGCGAGGACGCCTCATATATCACAGGGCATGTCCTGGAGATTGATGGAGGGCTTTGCATTTGAGCACCAAATCCTGGAAACAGCTGCTGGCCGACTTCAAGGCATACCTCCTTATGGAGCGTGGCCTGTCGAAGGAGACCATCTACGCCTATATGCATGACATGGAGGCAGTGGCGGCATTCTTCGAGGCGGGAGGCATTTCCTCGCCCGCCGATGCGACGCGGGACATGATCCTGGATGCATTGGAGGACTATCAGGCAAGCGGACATGAACCTGGCTCCATTGCACGACGTCTTGTGGCGATCAAGGTGTTCTTCAGGTATCTTTGCCTGGAGAAGATACTTGACAGCAACATCACCGAGATCATGGAAAGCCCCCGCCTTTGGCGCATCATCCCCGATTTCCTTAGCGAACAGGAGGTGGACAAGTTGCTCGCCTGCTATGACGGCGAGGACAACTTCTCCCTTCGCAACAGGGCAATCCTGGAATTGCTGTATGCCTCTGGCCTGCGCGCCTCGGAAATATGCAATCTCAGGCTGGACGGCGTGGACTTTGCCAGGGCGGTTCTGCGTGTGATCGGCAAGAGGGACAACGAACGCTCCGTGCCATTTGGAACCAGCGCATGGAAGGCAATGTCGGCCTACTGCGAGAAGGCAAGGCCAGTGCTGGACAAGTCAGGAAAGGCGGTGGCTTTCTTCCTGTCGAAAAACGGCAATCCTCTTAACCGCTGCGAAATATGGGTGATTGTCAAGAATGCCGCCCATGCCAGTGGCATAACCAAGAACATCTATCCTCATCTGCTGCGCCACTCATTCGCGACACATCTGCTTAACAATGGCGCCGACCTTCGCGTGATACAGGAGCTGCTTGGTCACTCCAGCATCGCCACTACGCAAATATACATGCACACGGATTTCAGGCGCCTGGAACAGACACATCATAAATTCCATCCCAGGGCTTAAAATTGGGTTCTATCCTTTTGGAATACTGAGCAATAAAAAGGGATGAAGAGCAAATGCCCTTCATCCTCGTTGCTATTTAAAATGACCTTTGCCTAGAGCATTGCAATTGACTGGGCAATGTTCCTTATTTTTTCCAGAGACAGGCCCGTCAATTTTTGTATGGTCTTGATACTCAGTTTCATGCGTAAGGCATTGACTGCCACGTCATGCTTGTTCTGCTCAATGCCCTCTTCCTTGCCTTTTTCAATGCCTTCTTCTATGCCCTTGGCCCTGATTTTCCTGATTGCCTCGCACATAACGCCAATACCTCCCTCCGTGTCGTCCACGGCTTCATCGAATTCCATATTGAAGAACATATATAAAGTTCGCCGAATTTCCCTTGCGGGGAACACCAGCCCTCTCTGGGATTCCAGAAAAAACTGCAATGCCTTATCATCCCTTGAGAAGCGCCAACAACATAGCATGAATTTGAAATCTGTACAGAATCTGCCAATCATTTTGTCGCTCATGGCGAATGGGTCAACGATGAACAGCCTGCTTTGCTCCGCCATCTGGTCCAGTTCGTCGTCCCTGTATTCTGCCATGTCCAGCAGCGAGCATGGGCCCCTCCATGGTCCTTCGCTGAAATTAAGCACCAGGGTCACTACCAGCGGCAACTTGTGGCTCTCCCTGTAGCTGGGTTCGTCACTGAAGCGGACAATTTCACGGGCGTTGTATTCCAGTACACGCAGAGGCATCTCCTGGCTCTGGCTGCACTGTACCTCCAGGCACAGCAGGAAGCCCTTGTCATCGGGTTTCCGTTTGACAAAGAACGCCAGGTCTCTGAAGCGGTTGTCCGTGGCAAAGCCACCACCGCCCCTTGCAAGCACCGCGTTCTGCTCCACTGGCCGTTGCTCCAGCATGTTGGCTGTGACAATTTGCCTGCCTTTATAGACCACCGCATTGCAGATATCCGCCACATAAACCTTGTTCCGCAACAGCAACTTCAGCTGCGCGTCATACACGCAGCCTGTGCTGGCTGCCAATGCCATTTCATCTTGCTTGTATTTCTCCATCGCCATACCTAAATTATTGCACATTCTGAATCAGATTGTGCCTAATTTACTGCTATGGAGAGTGTTGTCAAGTGCCTTTAGTGATGATTTATGAATTTTATTAACGAGTATATATAATTGTTTAAAGAATGTTAAATAATTTTATTATAATAAAATATTGATACTATTAAAAGGGAAAATATGTCATTTTATG
>JAFZZD010000876.1 GCA_017615955.1 Victivallales bacterium | reverse complement strand
GCGGCTGGAAGTCACGCGTCCTGATGCGCGGCCAATGGCCGCACACATACCTACCCTCTTGGGGAACATAGCGTTTAATTTAGTACAATGGTGAATCCAATGAATACAAATATATTTTTGTTAACTACATTGCTTTGCCTAGCTCCAGTTGTATTTGCGCAAAACACCCGTTATTACAATGCCAAAGGGGCTAGCACTGGTTATTCACATGACCAAGGCAACACTACGCGCTATCAATACGCCAACGGCTCCAACAAGGGCTACTCGCAAACCAATGGCAATACGACGCGCTACTACAACGCCAACGGCACCTGTGCAGGCTACTCCAAAACAGATGGCAATACGACGCGCTACTACAACGCCAACGGCACCAGCGCTGGCTACTCCAGGACCGATGGCAATACGACGCGCTACTACAACGCAAACGGCACCAGTGCTGGTTACTCCAAGACCGATGGCAATACAACACGCTACTATAACGCAAATGGTTCTAGTGCAGGATATTCAAAAAGCAGCGAAAAAGACAAGGCAAAGAATATCCACCCAAACTTTCGTAAATAAATAGTGGACAGTGTATAGTGGACAGTGGACAGTGTTTTGTTAGGCGTCCGCTGTCCCCCCGCAGATAGAACTGTGCCTGTTTAACACAATTTAATTGTAAGGAATGTTTGTTGCCCTACGCAACCACCAGTCCACAGTCCACTGTCCACAGTCCACAGTCCACTTATTTCAGATAATATTCCGTAACTTTATTGATGGCATCAATTATGTCCTTCATGTCATCGTCAGTATATCTTTCGTTTTCATAAATGATGAAGTTCTTTGCCACTGCTTCTTCGGCATTGTGCATGTCATAGACGGGATGCCTGTCTCCCTTGTACGCAGGGCACTGCCATGGATAGCCCGAATTGCCGAATACGCGCTGGTCGATGAACCACTGTCCCTTGCAGGGAATGTTCGCGTAGTCAGCCTGGACAAGGATGCCCTCCGCCCACAATGCGTCGCAGAATGTCTTCTTGTCGCACTTCAGGGCATTCGTGTCAATTGTGAGTCTGAAGAACCAGTAGATGCACTTGCTGTCAGGCACCTGCCAGCCAACTTTCACTGCTGGATTTTTCAGAAGAGCCTGCTTGAGCATCTCGCCATTGTGCCATCTTCTCTCCAGCATGCCAGGCAGCTTCTTGATCTGGCAGCTGCCTATGGTGGCGCCTATGTCGTCCAGATTGCAGTTCAGGCCAGCCCGCACATTGTAAGGTGGATTTGGCTGGAATGTCTTGCCCCTGTCGGCGAAGCGCTTGCCTTCGATGTGCAGGTTCTCATCTGTGGTATAGACCACGCCGCCCTGCCCTCCTGTGCAGTGGTGCTTTCCGCTCATGGTCGAGAATGCGGCAATGTGGCCGATGCTTCCCACTTTGCGGCCCTTGTACAATGCGCCATGGCACTGCGAGCAGTCCTCAATGACGTAGAGATTATGCTTGGCGGCAAGTTCCATGATTGGGTCCATGTCCGCTGCCTCGCCTGCGATGTGGGCCACGACGATGGCGCGAGTGCGCTCTGTGATGCGGCTGGCAATCCCTTCGGCACTGGCGTTGAATGAACGTGGATCGCTGTCGGCAACCACTGGGACGCAACCGGCGAAGAGCACGGGCATGCAGCCTCCTGGATCAGTGATTGGCGGAACTATGATTTCGCTGAGGGCGTCTATGTTCAGTGCCCCGATTGCGCAGAAGAGCGCATTGGTGCCGGAGTTGACGCCGTCCGCGTAGCCGCCGCCCATCCACTCGGCAAAGTCCTGCTCGTATTGCTTCTCGGCAGGGCCATTGTAGTTTATTACCTTGCTAGTGGCAAGTGCATCGTCGATGAGCGCATTCAGCGCAGCGCGTTCCTCTTCTCCCACCAGATTGCGGGGCGGGAATGGTTTGGTCCTGACCTTTGGGCCGCCATTGATTGCCAGTTCTGTCATTGTTTTCTCCTTGCTCCAGGCAACATCCGCAGACGTTGCCATTGTTATTTTTATGCCAATGGTATGAAAAATCTACCAATGGTTCAAAAATGTAAGGGAATATTGCCCCTTGTCAAGGCAAAAAAGCCTAAATACCACCAGGTGATTTGATTTTTTCACTTTTCATGGTAACTTATGCACGTTTTCAAAAACAAGATGTACCTGTAGCTCAGCTGGATAGAGCGACTGGCTACGGACCAGTAGGTCGGGGG
>JAFZZD010000875.1 GCA_017615955.1 Victivallales bacterium | reverse complement strand
CTGTCCACTGTCCACACGTCACCTTATCAGCAGCCTGAGCCGTCTTAGTTCAGGCATTTTTTCCATGAGTTCGCGACGGGACTTGATTCCCTTGGAGTCTTCTGGGGCATCGCAGGCCACATAGATGTAGCCGTAGATGCATTTTCCCTGCTGTTCAGGCCTTAACGGAGCCCAGCTCAACTGAAGCAGATTCTCGCCTTCCTTGAGGTATTCGACTGGGAAGACAAAGCGATGCGTACCCTTGAGAATGTGGGGTCCCGCAGGTCCGCAGAACACCACATGCCCATTGACTTTCAGGAGCAGGTCCGCCCAGTGGTATTCCTTGGTGGTGATATGGCATTTGCGTTTGGGGTCGTATGGCTGCGAAGAAATCTCATATTCAAATGCAGCCTGCTTGAATTCCGAGACTGGCACGGGCAGATTCAGCTTCTTGGAAACAATTCCCTTTGGGGAAGAGGACATGTCCCACATTGTGACAGGCGTGGCCGAATCAGTCATCACACGATTCCATCTTGAGAAATCCTCTTCCGCCCAGGCAGCCAAGGCAAGCAGGCAGGCAGAAACCAAAAACGCCATTCGTTTCATTTCTTCACCTTCAGCACCGCCACGCGGTCCTTGTCAAACACGATTTCACGCCCCAGGATGGTGGTCTTGACCACATCGCGGTCGTAGTTGCGGGCGAAGATGGCATATTCGCCATTGTACTCGTATGCGGTCACCTTCACATCGGGGTTGCTGCTCGTTATATCCACAGGCTTGCCGTAGAAGATGATGTCCTCAACAGGCATGAGGTCCTGCACCGCGCGGGCTATGTTGTAGAAGCCCAGCGCACCGCGTATGCCGTAGAAGTGGTTCCACACGTGTATTCCCACTGCGCCGTTGAAGATGGACTCCAGCACCTGCTCGCGCATCACGTTGGGGGAGGCATAGTTGCGGGAGGCCACTCGATAGTATTCGTACACACGGTTCGGGCTAAGACCCATGATCAGCTTGGCGCGGGTGCCCTTCAACAGATTGGATATGTAGCGTGCACGTTCGCCGACCTCTGCAGAATTAGCAGTATAAAGCATGGGCTTGATGTAGTCCACGTACTTGCCGATCTTGCGGTAGTCGGATAGGCGGTGCGTGACGGACTTGGTTGGAGCGCCATTGTCCAGCCATGTTGAAAACACCACATCCTCGCCCATGGTCTCGCGCAATATGCGGTAGATGTCCTGTACCTGGTCCGTCTTGAATTCCAGCCACTCCTTGGGGTACTTGGCGGGGTCCTTGCCGAACTTCTCCAGGCAGCGGGGGCAATGGCACAGCGTGACGCCCTCGGCCCAGTCCTCGTCATCGTAGGTGACGGACTTGAAGCCGTAGTATTTCGCAATGCGGAGCAAATCCAGTGTTTTCTCAAAATACGGGCCGCGATACGAGGGGCAGACGAAGCCAACTGGCTTGCCGTCCACGTTAATAGCCTGGAAATCCTTTGGATTCAGCTGATACACCTTCTTTTCAGGCAGGAAGATCGTTCCGTGCTCCTTCAGATAGCGTCCGTTCAGCACATTGCCATAGCGGGAGAAAAGTGCGCCCAGCTCCACGCCGTACTTCAAACCAGCGGCCTCTGCGTCCTTCTGGCGCTGCGTATAGAGGTCTGGTTCCTTGCAGTCCTCAATGAAAGTGGGAACGATATAATCGTAGAATTCATAGAAGTTCACGCCGAACTTGCGCCACTGAGGTACGGGGCGAGCCGTCTTGCATCCCAATCCAAGTGTGAAATGTTTAAGGCCCTGGCCGATTTCGGGGAACTTAGGCGTCTTCTTGAAGACGATGGGATATGGTTCCTGCTGTCCGCCGTCCCAGACTGCATATACATAGCCTGTGCATCCGTCCTGGAAGCCCTCTCCTATTCGGAAAAGCACCTGATGGACTGCGGATGGATAGCTGCTGCGCCTGAAATTGTACAATTCAATTCCCTTGAATGTCTTTCCCTTTACTGTGACATCGCCGATATCCTTACGATTGTCCATTGAAAATGTCATTTCCACGCCTTTGGGAAGTGCGGCGACCATGCGGAAATTCTTGTTTTTCTTGAACTCGCCGCGCAGGCCGAAATGCACCTCCGCGTCAATCTCGTCGGAAATCCACATTTCAGGATAGTGGTAGTAGTAGCCGTTAACGCCCACCTCCTCTGTCTTGGGCAGTTTCTTCAGAGCAGTGGCCTTGCTCCGTCCCGCAGGGATGTCGATGCCCAGCTGCCTGTTGGCGGATTCCAGCGTCAGCTTCTTGCCATCCGCATCGAAAGACCATGTGGAGCCAGCCTTTGCCTCCAGCTTGCCCAGCGACTTGCCGTCCAGGGTGGCGGTGCATGAGCCGAGGGACTGCACAAAGTAGAGTGTGCCTTTCTTGCCGTCCAGAGTGAAAACCATATCGGGGGTGATGGACACCACCCTGCCCTTTCCGGCGAAGGGAATGATGGAGATGCTGGTGTCCCACTCGTCCGCCTCCGCGATGGGTTTGAGTGAGATCTGGCTGAAAGTGGCCTCCAGTGAAACGCAATCCCACTGGAATATGTTCTTCAGCTGCTGCGGGGCATTGACATATAGTGCCACGCCCTTTCCGCTTTTCGCGCCCAGTGCGCTCACCCATGGCTGGTCAATTTCAGTTATGGCAGAAAGCCTGTCAATCTTTGCGCCCGCATACGGCACATCCGCATAGCCTGACTTGGCTGGAAGCGTGAAAACGCTATCCTCCGGCATGACTAGCATGTTGTGGAATTTCAGCGCGAAGTTATTTTCCTTCTTCTTGCTTACGAGGCTTGCCCCGCACTGCAATGCAGCCTGACCCCTGGGAAGCCTGAACGTATGCGTCAGCACCATGCCCGCCATGGTGGACTGCTGTAGTTCCGCAATGGCCGTAACCGTGTCATCGGCTATACGGGACAGTTTGTATTTCAGCGCCAGGCTCTCAACATTCTTGAAAAGCACATCCTCTGTTTTTCCCACGCCTCCATACAGGCCTTCGCCATTGACCAGTTCACGACCAGTGGACTTTTCAACCAGGGAAATCACCTTGCCGCCCCGCTCGGCAACCACCGCCTTGAGATAATCATTCTCAAGTACCTCATCAGCCAACAAGATGCCACAGCATAGCGCCAGCAAAAACAAACCCAGTTTTCTCATTGTTTTCTCCATAATTCAAATGAACGATATAGGACAGTGGACAGTGGACAGTG
>JAFZZD010000874.1 GCA_017615955.1 Victivallales bacterium | reverse complement strand
GCGTCCTGACGCGCGGCCCCTGGCCGCGCGGAACAGCGTGCCGAACGACAGTTTTTCAATTGCCACAATAGGTAATATTATTACAGGAGTAAAATTATGTTCATTGACATGCATGTTCATGCCTATCTCTTTCCTGGTCCCAGGCAGGATGGCACGACGCAATTCGCCACTTCACAGGATGTCATCGACATATACGATGCCCACCAGATTGAATGCGGAGCGCTTATGCCCCTGATCGGGCCGGAGGTGTATCTGCCGCAGTCAAATGAAGAGATACTCGAGACATGCAAACGCCATCCGGGACGTTTCATTCCATTCTGCAATCTGGATCCCCGGGGCATAGGCAATTCCCCTAAGACAGACTTCTCCCCATGGCTCTCCTGGTACAAGGAGCATGGCTACAAGGGAATAGGCGAATTCATGCCGAATCTGCCATTCAAGGACCCGCTGGTGCTCAATTTCTTCAAACAAGTCGAGGAATTCGGCTTTCCGCTGACATTCGACATTTCAACCAGAATCGGCGGCACATACGGACTCTATGACGACGAGGGGCTGCCGCAGCTGCAGTACTGTCTAGGGCAATTCCCCAAACTGACAATTGTGGGGCATGGTCCCTCATTTTGGCATGAAATCGCCAAATTGGAACCAGGTGACGACCGCGGGCGCTGCTACATAAAGCATCCCGTCCACGGCGAGGGCGCCTTGTACAGGATATTCAGGGAATATCCGAACATGTGGGCTGACCTTTCCGCAGGCAGCTCATTCTTCGCCATGACCAGGGACAGGGACAACGCTATAAAATTCCTCAACGAATTCCAGGACAGGCTAATGTACGGAACAGACATCTGCACGGCGGGCGGCATCCTGGGCATGGACAGCTTCCTGCTGGAACTCAGGCAGGAAGGCTCACTTTCGGAAGAGGCATTCCAGAAAATCGCACATAAAAATGCCAGAAGGCTTTTGAACCTATAACAATCCAAGGAGAAACAAAGCATGTCAGTCACTTTCATTTCACACAGAGGCGAATCCTGCGACGCACCTGAAAACACATTGTCCGCATTCAGGCTTGCGGCGGAACGGGGCACGGACGGCATAGAATGCGACATCTACTTCACGTCGGACGGCAAGGTGGTGTGCTGCCACGATGAAAACGCAAAACGCACGTCGGGGCACGATGCTCTGGTCACTGCAACAGACTTCAATACACTGCGCAGTTGGGACTTCTCCAACGGCAAGGCACAATACGCAGGCGAGAAAATCCCACTGCTCAAGGAGACCATGGAATGCCTCAAGGGCGATATGCAAATCTACATTGAGATCAAACGCGGCAATGTGGAAATCATCCCTGCCATGTATGACATTATAGATGCATCGGGAATTCCGCAGGAGCGCATTACCATGATTTGCTTCGGTCAGGAGGTCTGCTTTGCCTCCAAGCAGCAGCGCCCTTCCCTGCGCACGCTATGGCTTTCCAGCGTCTCCGATGAGAACCCCATCACCGCAAAGGACCTCATCCAGAAGCTGAAGGACTGCAAGGCGGACGGCATCGACCTGTACTCAATACCACGCATGGTGAACCAGGACTTCATCTCACAGGTCAAGGACGCTGGCTTCTATTTCGCGTCATGGACAATTGACAACGCAGACCGTGCCAGGGAACTCATTGCAGACGGCGTGGATTCCATCACCAGCAATTGCGCCGCCTCAATCATGAAACAACTGAGATAATCACAACCATGAAATACGAACGCCATTTTGAACCAGATTTGAAGGAATGCCCGATAGTCGTCATCGAGAGCGATGACTGGTGCGCCTGCGAGGTGCTGCCTAACAAGGAGAAGGTGGATGAATACAAGCGCATCCTCGCAGAATCGGAATCCACGGCATTTTATTCTTCCCGTCTGGAAACTCCTGCAGACTTGCAACGGCTGTTTAAATTGCTTGCATCACACGCAGGAGCAGATGGCGTGCCGCCAGTGTTCACCGCATTCACGTGCACAGGTAATCCCGACTTCAAGGCAATTGAGGACAGCGGCTTCACGCTGTACAAGGACATCCCTATTTGCGAGGGCTTCCCTCCAGGCTGGAACGGCGAAGGCATACTGGATGCAATGCGGGAAGGCATTGACCAGGGCGTATGGTGTCCTGAATACCATGCCATGCTTCACCATACAAGCCCCCGCCTGTGGCTGGAATTGCTCCGTGAGCAGTCCAAGGACGGTGATCTGGCGCGTAAATTGTTCGCCCTGGGCACGTATTACCAGGGCAAGCACTTGCCTGAATTCCACGGATATACCATCGCCGAGCAGCTGGACTTCATCGTAACTGGCTTTGAGCGTTTCCGCCAGGCATTTGGCCGCTATCCAGCTGCGGCGATCACCAGTGACGCCTTCCCCGAGACGGAGCTGCTGTGGCAGGCCATGGGATGCGTTGCAGTCTCCCTGAAGAACTGCCGCGTCAATTCAGGCGATGTTGTCGTTTACTATAACAAACCCTGGAACATGCAGGACGTGTATGCCCATATTGGGGACTGCCGCCCCATGGCCGATTGTGCATATCTGACCAGGAATGTATTCTGTGAGGTGGGCATTTCGCAGGAGGAAGTACTTCGTACCATTCACAACGCGCATTGCTTCTACAAGGAACCCGCCATCATCTCCATGCACAGGAACAACTACTGCAGCCTGAACGAGGCAAGCGAGGAGGCTGGCTATGAAAGGCTGGAGGCATTGCTCCAGGCATTGGACAATGAAGGCGCATGCTACCTCACATCCGCAGAACTGGCAAGCCTGTATGTAAGGGGTTGGTCTGCCAGGCGCGTTGGGCAGCGCCAGTTGTTCCGCAGATGGAAGGGCGAGGCAAAGGTGCCCGCCTGCGCGGAAAATCTGGCTCCAGGCACACATTGGCTGCCATTGGATGCAGATTTGACCTTAAAAAAAGATTATCAATTGTATTAGCATACGGGTTGACAGTGGACAGAGGAGCGTCGGGTGCGCGGGGCGAAAAGCCCCGCGTTTGGTAGGCAAGGCCCTATCCTCAGCTTTTCGCCGAGGACACCAGACGTTACACAGTCCACTTTTCATTGGTTGACATGACAGTGGAGTTCCACCAAAATATACGTCGCATGATGTCCCAACTGAGGGCTGAATGTATTTTCATTTATGGTTCGGAAGCAGACGGTACAGCCAAGGAAAATAGTGATGTTGATATCTTTGTTATTGGTTCATGCACATTTCTTGATGTCAGTGAAGCGCTCTTGCCTGCCTCAGACATTAGTAATAGGGAGATAAATCCATTCCTTATTACTCCAAAGGCTTTTACGGAAAAATGCGCTAGTAATGACCACTTTATCCAAAACGTTCTGCGTTCCCATAAGATATTTCTTAAAGGAGGGAAAAATGAGCTTGAAAGACTGGCAGGAAAACTGTTGACATAAGCCGCATAAAACAGATATCCAGGAAATAACAAACCTCGTTCCTGAATCAAAGCAAAATAATAAATGAGGGCTATTCCCTCCATTAAACATCATTTTGTATTTTCGCGGTGTTTTATTTTATGTTTTCGCAAGATTTTATTTTGTGTTTTTGCGGTATTTTATTTTATATTTTTGGGATTTTCACAAGTGAGATAGTTTTTCTGGGACGGAAGGAACCACATTAGTCTCTTCGTCCATGTGGTCTCTTCGCCCCTGCTAACCTACTTCAATCCAGTTACGCGATGTATTTCGTTTTCGCAGCATTGGCGTATGGTTTCATCATCCGCGAAGATGAATACCTGCTTTACCGTACGGGTGATGGCGGTGTAGAGGATTTCCCTGGTCAGCAGGGAAACTGCATTGCCGCTTTCTGCAAGGGGCGGCAGCACAATGATCACGTCCTTGTATTCCGAGCCCTGGGACTTGTGGATTGTGATGGCGAAGGAAGTTTCCCTATCAGGCAGCAGTTCCATTGGCAGGCTTGTTGCCTTGCCATTGCCCTTTGGCATCCAGAAACTGTCCTGGTCCTTTGGCATTATCACGCCCACGTCGCCGTTGTTCACTTGCAGGGAGCGGTTGTTTTTTGTAATCATGACGGGGACAGGGCATTTCTCCCCCAGCAATTTCATTGCCTTCGCATTGAGTTTCTCGCATCCGTACGGTCCCATGCGCACGGCGCAAAGAATACGGCAGTCGTTTATGGTTTCCAACGCGCCTTCGACAGTGGTCTGCCCTGCAAAACGTTCACCGAACAGTTCCTGTATCTTTGCATTAAGGCTCGCTGCATCCGTAGGATTGTAGCAATGAATGAGGGCATTGCCAGGGTCATGCAGCACACGCAAGGCGCTTTCGCTGTCACCATTCTTGACTGCCTCGGACAGCCTGTCAATTTCGCCGCCCTGGGGGAAACGGCTACTTTCATTCAGCTTGGCGATGGAGGTGGCGAGCTGCGGCATTCGGCAAAGGTCACCGAACACGCGTCCCATCTCCACCGATGCAAGCTGGTTTGCATCGCCCACCAGCGTCAGGCGGCAATCCTTTGGCAGTGCCTGCAGCATTTTCGCCATAAGCGGCAGGTCAATCATGCTGGCCTCGTCCACAATCAGCCAGTTCAGTTCCAGTGGATTTGACTGGTTGTGCTTGAATGTGACAAAGTCATATTCCGCGCCAAGCAATGTATGAATTGTGGAGGTTTGCAGTTTGTTTTCCAGCTGCAGTTGCAGTTGCTGCGCCTGCTGCTCCATGGATTCACCAACTCTGGCGGCTGCCTTGCCCGTAGGCGCCGCAATGCCGATTTTCAGGTCTGGGTTCTTGTCCAGCATCAGTTTCACTGCGCGGGCGATGGTATAGGTCTTGCCCGTGCCAGGACCGCCCGTGACAATGGAGAAATGCCGTGTGCACATCAGTTCCAACGCATTCCTCTGGCATTGCTTTAAGGCGGAATAGGCTCCGTCCGCCGGAATCTGGATTGCATCCGATTGCTGCTGTCCTGCCATCTCAAGTATCCGCTCCTTGACGCATTGCTCGTATTTCCAGTTGCGGCGGGTATAGAGCAGTGTACCATGCACAATGAAGAGTCCCTTGTCATCAGGCGCAACGCTGACAAATGGCAGCTCTTTCAGCAAGGCAGCCTCGCTTTCGCATATTTCGATGCAGACGCTGCCCTCTGGCTGCTTCTCCAATACGCGCCCGCAAATGTCGGCCTGCTCCTGGCTGCCGCCATTCCGCATTACAAAGTCCCTGGTCATTTCCACGATGGGGCTGACATTCTTAATTTCATTGTCTATGTTCATAATTTGGTTTCTCCGTTGTTTCTAGTGGACAGTGGACAGTGGACAG
>JAFZZD010000873.1 GCA_017615955.1 Victivallales bacterium | reverse complement strand
CTGTCCACTGTCCACTGTCCACTTACCCCATCTTCTCCCGTATAATGTCAAGCACCTGGCTGGCCACATCGTTCTTTGAGGCCAGTGGTATTTCCCTGCTGCCGCCGTCCCTCATGAAGACATGCAGGCGGTTTGTCTCAGAGGCAAAGCCGCAGCCTGCGGCAGTAATGTCATTGGCGCACAACATGTCGCAGTTCTTGCGGCGCATCTTCTCATTGGCGTTCTTCAGCACATCCGTGCTTTCCGCGGCGAAACCCACCAGGAATGGACGCTTTGGCAAGGAGCCGACAGTGGCCAGTATGTCGATGTTGCGCTTCATGCGCAAGGTCAATGTCTCGCGTCTGCCCTTTTTGATTTTCTCCTCGGAATAGTCGCAAGGTGAAAAATCCGCCACAGCCGCGCACAGTATGGCGCAATCGGCGCGGGATATGTTAGCCAGCACGGCATCGCCCATGTTCTTTGCGCTGCGCACGGAAATGCACTCTATGTTGTCCACGTCTGGCATGGTCACGCTGAGCGGACCATGTATGGCAAGCACTTTTGCGCCACGTCTCGCGGCCATGCGGGCCAGCGCCACGCCCATGCGCCCCGTGGAGCGATTGGAAATGTAGCGGGCCGGGTCAAAGTCCTCAATGGTGGGTCCCAGCGTGATCAGCAGCGTCTTGCCGGCAAAGTCCTGTGCCGTGCGCCTTGCCTCCAATGCCTCCAACACCTGCTCGTAAGAGGCAATGGTGACTGCCCCTTGACGCCCCAGGGAAAGCCTGCAAGTCGAGCGCAGACCGCCTGGAAAAACGCCATCCACGGCAGCCACCAGTGCATCGCTCTCGGCAACAGGTGCCTTATCCCAGGGCGCATACAAATGCACGTCGCATTTTTCCTTGGCGGGGGCGCATTTCAGCCCCGCCGCTGCAATTGCGGCCTTTGGAAATGCGGCACATTCCATAACAGCCACATTCCAGCCAGCATCCTCCAGCGCAGCCACCAGGCCAGGCACATAGAAGGGCGCGGCGGCAGTGGCCGTATGCAATAACACACGCTGCATGATCAGGCCAGTGCCTCGATTTTGCGGAGGTACTTGATGGAATCCTTCAGCTTGTCATCCACAGTCCTGCTGGGATTGAAGTCCTCGACTGAAATGAAGCCCTTGTAGGCATATTTCTTGAGCAGTTTCATCACGCGTGGATAGTCAAAGAAGCCCTCTCCCATCTTGGTCTGCTGCCACTTCCAGAGAGCGGTGCCATTTTCGTCAATCTTGTCGAACACAGGCTTCCATGAGCCGAAATGGCAATGAGCCAGATATGGTCCCAGGATCTGGAATGCCAGTTCGGGCGTCTCGTAGCCGTCCTTCACCATGTTCTGTGGGTCGTAGTTGACGCCCACGTCCTCAGGCGAGAAATGCTCCACTATCCTCATGGCAAGTGATGCGCTGGGATGTATTGTGTTTCCGTGCATCTCCACAATCAATTTCACGCCAGTGCCGTGTGAAAGCTCCAGGCACTTTGCAAAGCCCTCGATTGTGGTGCCAAGAATGGCATAGTAGTTGGAATCAGGTCCGAAACCCTGGGACGCACCAAGGCGTATCCAAGGTGCCTTTGCCTTAACTGCGCCTTCCAGAAGCAGTTTGAACTGCTCCAAATCAGTGCATGCCACATTCGCGGCAATGCCAGCCAGTTTCAGGTTATAGTCCTTCAGGACCTTGCGAACTTCAGGAGCCTTCTTCTTGAAGTTGGCGGGGTCAATGTCATTCACATGATACCCCCAATTGGAGGGCACTGCCGCCTTCCTGGCCTCGTCCGAACAATACCGGACACGCAGTTCAATGCCATCATAACCATACTTGGACAAAATCTTCGCCTGTTCCACCAAACTCAGTTCAGGCATAAACACAGATGTTGCACTGTAAAGCATAATTTTCTCCTATTTTAATCCACAAATTGCAACTGTTCAGAACCTTTCTTTAACGCAGAGGCGCAGAAATCACATTATCCACAGATTTCCACAGATTTACGCAGATTTACGTTGTTTATGCGTTTGCCTGCATTTCGGCGTCCGCTTTGAGAACTTTTTCGCGGCGCTTCTGGCGGTCCGCCTTGATTGCCTCGGCGATGCCTGCATCCGTCAATGCCACGATCTGCGCTGCCAGCAGAGCTGCGTTTGTGGCGCCTCCGCTGCCAATGCCCACAGTCGCCACGGGAATGCCGCCAGGCATCTGAACAGTGGAAAGCAATGCGTCCAGTCCATTCAATGCGCCGCCTTCCACTGGAATGCCGATCACTGGCAGAATCGTGCGAGCTGCCACTGCGCCAGCCAAATGCGCAGCGCCGCCAGCCGCGGCAATGAACACCTTGATGCCACGTGCAGGAGCGGCCTCCACAAAGGCAGCCACCTCGTCTGGGGTGCGATGCGCTGACATTATGCGCACCTCACAGCCTATCCCCAGCGCCTTCAGCGTGTCAATGCAGCCCTGTAGTTTGGGCAAATCCGAATTGCTTCCCAT
>JAFZZD010000872.1 GCA_017615955.1 Victivallales bacterium | reverse complement strand
TCCCTGGCCATAGTGGAAACGTTGCCTGACAACGCAGCCTCAAAGGTGTTTGTGCTTTTCAATGACAGTTCGTTCATAGTGCGCCAGCAGGCGGAGGACACCTTTGTCGCACTGGCGGCAAAATGCGATGTGGCTGCCCTTCTGGAGGAGGGACTTGGTTCAAGCGCAGAGAAATTGACCCGCTATCATTCGCTGCATATAGCCAGGCGCATTGGTTGTAGCGACGGCGTCCCCGCCGTCGCACCAGTTGCGTCTTTGCCGTCGCAGAGTGGCATTCACATTGATGCAAAGGCATTTGCAAAGCGCATTGCAACTGAATTGAGCCAGACTGATAGCCCTGAAATTGCGGCGGCCTCGCTGGATGCATTGGCGTTTCTGGCGGAAAAGGGCGAATATGCACAGGTCATAATCCCATTTGCGGGCAGCAAGTCCCAATTGGTGCGGCAAATGGCGGCTCGCGCAATGGGGCGGCTTCAGTTGCCAGGCTCCGAGAATGCACTGATTGGCTTGCTTGAAAAGGAGAAATCGAATGATGTGCGGGCGGAGGCCTGCGAGGCCATGGGGCGTTTCCCGCAGCCTGTTTTCGTGCCAAAACTGGTGGCACGCCTGAAGGCAGTGAGAAATGGCACGGCTGAGGAGAGGGCAGCAGCTGCATGGGCACTGGGGCAGACGAAATCCAATGATATGAAGCAGCTTGTTCCCGCAGCAAAACGTCTGCACTTGCATTGCACCAAGGCGGTGATACCTGACGTGGTGCCCATGTTCGATGACAATTCCGTCATTGCCAATGCGTTCTGGACATTGGCCACATTGACAAAACGGACGGGCAATCCAGAGATACGCAAGTGCTATGAAGACGTGATGAGGATATACGGCATCAGCCTGGAGGAATTGCAAAAACTCAACGCCAGCACTACCGAGACCAGCGATTATCCTCGCTCGGAGATGACCTGCTGCATGATGATGCAGGTGCGCCAGTTCTTTGACGGCAAGGAATATACCACAATGCCCGTCCCGACGCAGGAACTCATGTTGCCTGTCAAGAGCCTGAAGTAGCCATCCCTTTTCCGCTGGCTGAAGCCAGCGGCTTCGATAGGTTGTTGCCGAAAACAAGGATTGCTGCAATGGACATTTCATATAAAAATCTGGAACAGCGGCTGACGCCGCAGGATGCGCACTATTTCTTCGGCTATTTTGACAAGTGCCCATGGAATGCGCGGGGTGAGCATCCCATTCACAAAGTGGCTTTTGTCGGAAGGCATCCTCGTTTTGGCGACAAGGCGGAAATCGGTGTCATCAAGAATGGGCGGTTTGAGAAAATAGCCGAGACATTCTCCTGGTGCTGGCAGCAAGGCTCAATGCTGGAATACTTCGACGATGACCGTCTTATATGGAATGACATTGAAGACGACCACTTTGTGGCAAGGCTTTCAGACGGCACAAGCTATTCACGCCCGATCTACACGCTTTCCGCAAATCGCAAATACGCGCTTTCACTGAATTTCTCGCGTTTGGATGCGGAACGGCCAGGCTATGGCTATCCTGGCGGCAACGACCCTTCCATGCTTAATGCGTTTCCTGATGACGACGGCATTTTCCTAATGGACCTGCACACAGGTGAAAGCAAGCTGATAGTGTCCTTGAAGCACCTCGTTGATGAATACTACGAGCCTGGCGTGGATTGCAATATGAATTGGGTCAATCACCTTACATTCAGCCCCGATGGAAGCAAAATCGCCTTTCTGCATAGATTCCGCTGCTTTGGGCCCTGGGGACGAGGCGTGAAATGCTATGTCACCAGGATGTTCACAGCCAATATCGACGGCTCCTGCATTTGGAAACTGCCCATCGACTTCCATGCCTCGCACTATACATGGAAGAACAACAATGAATTGATTGTATTCTCCCGCCTGGCAGACGCGGGAGACCAGTACCGCATATACAAAGTGGGCGATAATTCCCCAAGAGTTTTCGCCCGTGACAGGCTGCCTGCAAACGGGCATTGCTCATTTTCTCCAGACCAGAGACTGCTTCTTACTGATTCATACACCGAGGCCGATGGATGCAGGGAATTGGTTGTCTATGACGAGGCAAAGGATGCCCGCTATAGCTTGGGACGCTTCTTCTCCCCAGATATCCTGCATTGCACCAGGTGCGACCTGCATCCTCGCTGGTCAAGAGACGGAAGGCGCATTTCCTTTGATTCCTTCCACGAAAAATATCGCGGAACGTACATGATTGAACTGCCCGAGGAAATATTGTAATAAAACTCTGCGCCTCCGCGTCTCTGCGTCTCTGCGTCTCTGCGTTAAAAAACTCTGGGCGCATTGGAATTGATGCCTGGATTACAATCCCAGGATTGCCACGGCATTCTTGTACATGATCTTGTCGTAGATTTCCTGGCTGATGCGCTTTTCGTCCAGCATCTTGTTCATGAAGTCCAGGAGCCAAGTGGCTGCAGGATGGATGCTTGCGGAGCAGATGTCGATGCCGAAGCAGAGCCTGTCCTGGAATTCATCCATGAACTTGGCTGCATATTCTGGATCCCTTATGAGGGCATTTGCGCCTGAACCGGCGGACAAGTCGCCGTAGAGGTTGGGGCGTCTGCGCATGATTTTCGCCAGTGCGCCGTCTTCGGTGACTTTGCCTTTGGGGTAGACAGTGCGGTCATACACGGTGTTCAATGGTCCGATTTCTGCCCAGAATGGCATTGAGTGTCCAAGAATGCGCAGATTGGGGAAGCGTTGCAGTGTTTCGTCCAGTTCAGGGAGGCCAGGTTCATCGATTATGCCGTAGCAGTCGCCTTCGCGATGCGCGATGTGTATGGTCATTGGCAGGCCTGTCTCCTCAATGGCTCTGAAGAAGTTCTGCATAAAGGGGTCTGTGAAATGCTTGTTGCAGATGACTTCGCCAACGCCCTTGCAGCCCGCGTCCTTGTATTGCAGCAGCACCTTCTCCAGCTTGGTGAATGGACTGTTGCCGAATGCCTGTGGATGTATGTTGCAGAATGGTATGAATCTGCCTGGATGCTTTTCAGCGATTTCCAAAGCGTCTTCGTTTGTGGTGGGCAGATAGAACTCAGGGCCGATGAGCAACTGGATGACGGCCTTGTCTATGCCATGCTTGTCATAGAAGGGCAGCAATGTCTCCGGTGTCGGCCAGGGTTCCCTGCCTGGCATTGTAAAATATGCCTTGCGGTAGCAATGTGCATGGATGTCAATGATCATTTTCTATTTCTCCTCTGTTGTTAAAGTGGACAGTGGACAGTGGACAG
>JAFZZD010000871.1 GCA_017615955.1 Victivallales bacterium | reverse complement strand
TTTATCGTATTGTTGTTCCTTTCTGGTGCATTTCAGTTAGCAGCAGCTTCTTCTGGGCGTTTTGAACCAAAACCGCAAGGCCCAAGATACTGCAAGACAGAACCGGCAAAAACACAGCTCCTCTTTGAGGCGGGAAAACTCAATTTTGAGGTCGTTTACGGAGAATCCAGCGGCGCAATGCAGGCGGCCAGCGAACTGGCCGAGGTGCTTCGAAAGGCATTGGGCACAAAGCCGCCTGTCCGCAAGGCGAAAAGCGGCAACATTCCCGCACTCATTGTTGGCGACAAAGAGGCGGCCAAAGCAGCTGGCTTCGACCCTGACCAGTTGGAATGGGGCGCGTTCCAAATCAAAACATCCAGCGACGATATTATCCTTGCCGGAAGGGATCAGCCACCGTATTCAGAAGGCACATTCTACGCGGTGGATGAGTTCCTTGAGCGCTTTGTCGGCGTCCGTTTCTACTTCCCTGGCGACATTGGAACCATCATACCGAAACTCCAGAAATGGAGCGTGCCAGCAATTGATTTGGCGGACCGTCCAGACATGCAGACGCGCACCTCGTACAGCGTGGATCCATTCGTAAACAATTTCCATGGCGGTGGCCCCATCCGCTGGTATGAGGACAATCCTAAGAACAACGGTCACATCATTGCCAAAAAGCGGTACAGAATCCAGATACGCTCCCCATTCCAGGCATGCCATGGCCTGGCGTACTTGTCTCTGATTGAACGTTTTGGCAAGACCCACCCCGAATATTTCGCGCTCAATCAGCAGGGTCTCCGTGAACTGGGCTTCGGCACCACAAGCCGCCAATACGGCCATGTCTGCTTCAGTTCAGAAGAGCTGAAGAATGAACTGGTGCTTGACGGCAAGGCAATTCTGACGGGCAAGGACGGTAGTACACGCGGGGCTTTCAAAAAGGACGGCAAGCCCGCATGGCCAAGCGGAAACCAGAACTACGGCTTCTTCAATGTCATGCCAAATGATTCGGCATGCCTCTGCCAGTGCCCACAGTGCAAGCCGCATTGGAGCAAGTCATCCCCCAATGAGGCGGGCAACTTCACATGGGCCTTCATGACAGACATCGCAAGACGCCTCAAAAATGACAATGTGCCAGGCTACGTTCTGACCATGGCATACGCTCACTATGTTCAAGTGCCTGATGTGGATATTCCCGACAACATGCTGGTCATGCTGGCGCTATTCGGCCCCTGGGCGGATCTCACACCCAACAAGGTGAAGCAAATCAACCTTTTGAAGCAATGGCACGAAAAACTCGGGGCAAAGCCCTACATCTGGAACTATGCCACGAAATTCACCGCGCGCATTCCACTTGTTCCGAACTGGACACCAAGGGCTTTCGGCAGGTACTTCCACGACGTCAGGGATGACATATTCGGCGCATTCCTTGAATGCGAAACCGATTACTGGATTTTCGGATTCATGAACTATTACCTCTTCGGCAAGCTGATGTGGAACAAGGATTCCGATGCAGAGGCCATATTGGACGAACACTACAAGCTCATGTACGGGCCTGCCGCCTCCGAGATGACAAGGTTCTTCGACATCATTGAAGACATCTGGATGCATGAAATCGTCGGTCGGGTGGTGGATTCCCCCGAAGGGCCAGTCTCTGTAAGGCCCTCTGAA
>JAFZZD010000870.1 GCA_017615955.1 Victivallales bacterium | reverse complement strand
TTGCCAGCGTTTTTGTTGCCCAGGCAAGCGCCCGTAGAGCGTAGCCTGCACGGTGTAGGCTCCCAGCGGCGCATCACGCAGCGCCTGCGGCACGCCAAGCTCACGCAGCGCACCAGGAGACATTTGCCCGATGGCGTGCTCATGCTCAAAGACGGCTTCGCCGTTCGGGTCAAACACATGCAAATGCACCCGGGCAGCGTCAATCGCGGCATTGAGCGTAAGGTTGCGCGCCAGAGAGTTCAGTTGCACAAGGTCGTTGCTTTGATATTCGGCTTTGTCGGCTGCCACCGAGAGCGCCCCGTGGGGTGCGTCAGCAGCATTGCCCGAGGTAATGGCAAACAGCGTGCTGTCCACTTCCACTACGTTTGCGTTTGCATCGCGCAGCTCCCCAATGAGAACATAGCTGCCTGCTGGATAGTTTGCGGTGTTCCAAGGTTCTTCATGCTGCGTGCTGCCACCAGCTTGCAAACTGCCAAAGTCGGAATGCTCAAAGCGCGCAACTTCAAAGCCTTGCGCGTCATTAATGCGCAACACAAGCTGCAAATTTGGGGATTTGCCATCACCCCTGTTTCCTGCGAGTGCTTGCAAACGAACCGGCGTTTGCCCCGGGTAGCTTGGCTGGTCAGTGGCGACCGTCAGGGAAATCACGGCAGGTGGCAGCGCGGACGCACCCACCGAGTAGGCTGCGCCAATGATGGTGTGGTAGCTGTCGTATCCTGTGAATCCGGAGATGGTTGCCAGGAACTTCTGATTAGCAGTAATGCGCCCTGACCCTGGCTCAATTTTCACGCGCCCCGTGCTGTAGCCTGTATCAGGTACAGCACGGAAATTGCCAGTATCAACGCCAGCGCCATTGAGTTCCAGGCTGCTCAAGGCGCTATCTGGCACGACCAGATTCAGATAATTCTGCTCGTAGGATGCTAGATTGACAGGTGCGGTAAAAGCATAGTCTTTCAATGCCTGATGAATGCCCGCAATAAAGCTGAAAGCGGGGTCTCCGTGACCAGTCCAACTATATCCTTTAAGAAATTGTGCAACAAGCACGGGATGGCTTGTTTCAATATGAAGGTCTCCTGCACTAGTGATTTCGTGAAATTGCCCTGCGCCCAGAATTGCGGCTTCGGTGCCATTAACCTTGATTTGCGTGTCATCCGTATGGGCAAGGATGCGCACCAGGTTTCCTGCCGTCCCCGTGTTGGCGGTTTCTGCAACAATATACTCGCTTGCCCAATGTTGCACTGGCGGCAGTTGAGTGAAAAGGTGGTCGCAAGCGGTAACGTTCTGCGGCACATTGGAACACTGCGCACCGGAAAATACTGCCAGCGACTTGTTGGCAACAATGAGACTGCCAGTCAGGTCATTGCCGTTCGTGCTGGTGTAGAGCACCGACTGACCTTTTTGCAGCACTACGTCGAAAGATTCACCCGCAACTTGACCTGTGCTCAACGGGCTGGCAGGAGTGACTGTGGCAACGGTATCATCCTCCAGCGCTGTCAATGAAAATTGCAGCATACCAAGCGCGTGTTTCCAGCCAAGGATGCGGTATTCAGTGCCAAGCGATGACGCATCCAGCAGATACGACATATCTGTTGTATAGGCTTCCCGGTTGAGGAAATACGCGCTCACCGGATTGCTGGCATAAATGAACAGCGCTTTTTCAGAAACAGTGTTCGGCTGTTTAAGGAACTGGTTGCTTGGAATCATGATTTCAGCCACACCACTGGCATCTATGGTGAAATCTTGATTAATGCCTTTGTCACTGTTGACAACAGTTCCGCTGGTGCCGGGGATACCAAAAATGAACAGATACCCTGCTGCAGCGTCTGTATAGTTGGCATGCCCCGCAACAACAGCACGCAGGTTTTTCTCGGAAAGCTGACCGCTCATGTCTGGCACAAGCGCAATATCAAGGTTCGTGCTGGATTGAATGCTTAAATTTCGGCTGCTACCCTTATAACCCAGCGCTGCAACTGACAGACCAAAAGCACCTGGGGTAATGCCATCGATTTCATAACGACCTTGGGTGTCCGTGATGGTCGACCTGCTCTCGATGCCCGTCAACACAACGCGGGCGCCGGCAATCGGACGCCGGCTTTGCGCATCCAGTACTGTGCCGTATATTTTTTGGTCGCCGGCTGCGACGCTTGCCCTGAGTTCAACGGGCACACGATAGTTTTGCCCTGCCTGCACGTCAATGAAGAACGCAGCCGTGTCGTAGCCAGGCGCTGTTACTTGAAATTGTGTTGTCCCTGAATTCAAACCTGTAAAACTGGCTTCACCCGCTGCATCGGTTTGCACCTCATAGGGGTTGCTGCCACTCAAAGAAACAGTTGCGCCTGAGATTGGCTGATGCGTGGCTTCATCGCTCACGAGCAAAAGTATCTTGGTAGGCTGTCCTGCACTTGGCACGGCTGCCAGAGGCACGTCAAATTGATGCAGAACACCTGATGCCAATTTCAGCGTTTGCTCGTGACTCTGATAGCCAGCTTTTTCAATGACTACCTTATGCGAACCTGCCGAACCCGCATCAAGGCGGTAGCGCCCCCGCTCATCAGTGACAGCCTCATGCGTCGTCCCAAGCACACGCACACTCGCGCCTGACAACGGAAGAGCCGTGGCTGCATCGGTTACTGTGCCTTCCAATACAACGCGCCCGGGCTGCAAAGATGCAGCTACCGCCAGCGCCACGGGCAGCTTCACATGCTGCTGTCCTTCAATGCTGAAAGTGATGATGCGCGCCTCATGACCTGGCGCAGAAACATTGACGACGTTTTCTCCGCCAGACACTCCCTCATTGAAATAGACCTTGCCTTCTGCATCCGTTTGACGCTGGATGCCGTTGAGCGCGACACTGGCACCTTCTAAGGGCGCTGCACTTTGCAGGCTGCTGACACTCACCGTCAATGTGCTGCTGGCAGTGTTGCGGACGAATTGCGGGTTAAAGCGTATCTGCTGCCCTGCCTGCGCTGTAAAACTGGCGACGATGGTCGGATAGTTTGCATATGCGGCGCGTACTGTGGCAGCGCCGGGCGGCACGTTCGTCAGAACGTACTCGCCGTTGGCATTGGTTCTCACGCTCAGCGCGCCCACGGTAACGGTGGCATTGGCGGCACGTTGCCATTGAGCGCCATCATCGCTGTAGCTGGCTATGCCTGTAAGCATGGCACTGCTGGCACTGCCAGCAGTGCCGGGTTTCAAGGCAATGGCGTC
>JAFZZD010000869.1 GCA_017615955.1 Victivallales bacterium | reverse complement strand
TGCGAATTGGATTCCTGGAGAAGTTCTTGATTGGATGCCCGAAGATGGCGCTGTTTGGAGCGGAGATGAAGATGCCGTCTGGAGTCTTAAGTGTAGTTGTGAATAGGCCGATTTCGGTGATTGTGCCTGTGACAGTGCCGCAGTCAATGAAGTCGCCGCTCTTGTATGGGCGCAGGAAAAGCAGCATAAGTCCTGCGGATATATTGCTGAGAGAATCCTTCATGGCCAAGCCGACTGCCAAGCCAGCGGCACCGAGGACTGTCAGTATGCTAGCCGTGTTCACACCGAGCAGATCCAGTATCATGAGCAATGCCACCACCCAAATCAGCGTCTTGGCGAGATTACCGAGAATCTGGCCTATTGAATTGTCCAGGCCAGGTATCTTCTCAACCGCCTTGACAATCAGCCTCTTGCAAATGCGGGCAATAATCCAGGCGACAAGCAATACCAAAATCGCCAAAAGGATAATCTTGCCAAAATGAATTACAGTCCCCTGGTGTTCTGTCCACAGGTTCTGCAACATGGAAGTTGTATCACCCGACTGTACTTTTGTAATCACCTTGTCTACAACCTGCTCTGTTGCTGCAGGTGCCTTTTCTGCGACTGCTGCCACTTCTTCTGCCATGATAAATCTCCTTGCTTTAATTTCTCTTATTTCATTCCAAGTTCACTCTCATCCAGCAAATGCACGCCATTGTTGCGCAGAATGTTTCTGGCAATGCCTGGCTCCGAGAAACGGAGCACCAGCACTGGATTGCCCACGCAATGCTGCGCCACCGTGTACATGTACTCCACATTGACGTTGGTATCCGTCAGCAACGACAGCACCTTGCAAAGACCGCCTGGTTGCTTGTCCACCTCCACGGCTGTGACATCGTTTATATGCACACTCACATTGTTCTTCTTGAGCACCGCCTCGGCGTTCTCCACATCATTCACCAGAAGGCGCAATATGCCGAATTCCGATGTATCCGCCACGGACAAGGCGCAGATGTCAATGCCCGCATCGGCAAGGATCTGTGTAACCGCCGCCAAACGACCCTTTCTGTTCTCCAGAAAAATAGACAATTGCCTAACTGCCATAATTCACCTCCGATTTTGTTCTTCAGCCATTAATCCAATCAGCCAAATCCGCCTCGGTCCTGCACTGCGGAACCTGGTCAAACTCCACCTTCAGCACTGTGCATTTCCAATCTGGTGGAAGTTCAGGAAGCCCCGTGATGACAAGTTTGCCATCCTTGGGCGACCATGTGAACGGGTATTCCTTGCCAGTTGCAAGCATTGTGACGCGCTTGACTGGCGTATCAATGCGTATCGCAGTCGCCACCTTGCCGGGCCAGCGGAATATGCACCAGTACGCATTGTTGCCCACATTTGTCCATGGTCCCTGCAGATTCAAATCAACCGTGCCAGGATGCGAGGCGCCAATCAAGGCGCAACCGTGGGAATTGGAAATTGCCTCGCGGTTGATTGCAAGCCAGGCGCCCATTTCCTTCAGGCGCTCAATTTCCTCGTTGCGGATATGCCCGTCCGCCTGGGGGCCTATGTTAAGAAGATAGTTTCCGCCGCACTGGGCAGCAAGGACAAGATACTGCACCAATTGAACCGATGTCTTCCAGTTTGGATTGAAGCGAGTGTAGCCCCAGCAGCAGGAATCGCCTATGCACATGCAGCTTTCCGTGGGTGCCTGCTTGCCAGCGCGTACCACCTGCTCAGGCGTCTCAATGTCTTCCTCTGTTCCTGAACGGTCGTTGATTATGATGCCAGGCTGCAGTTCCCTGACCATTGCGTTCAGTTCAGCTGAACGCCAGAATTCAGCCCACTGTGGGCGCTTGGTGGCGCAACGCGCATCCCAGCCGCCATCATACTCCAACAGGTCGATCTTGCCGTAATTCGTCATCAGCTCCCTGACCTGGTTGTGCGCCTGCTGCAATAATGCCTCCTTGGATTCAGGATACTTTTCTGGCTCGAAATAGCCAGGGAAACGCCAGTCCAGCAACGAATAATAGAAGCCAACGCGGAGTCCTGCGCGTCGCGCCGCATCAACATACTCCCGCACAATGTCCCTGTGGCAACCATGCTTCACGCTGGTATAGTCGGAATACTTGCTGTCAAAAAGGCAGAACCCCTCGTGGTGCCTGGTAGTCAAGACCACATATTTTGCGCCGGCGGCCTTTGCGGTCTCCATCCACTCGTCCGCACAGCCTGGAGCAGGCTGAAAACAGTCCGCCAGCTTTGCGTATTCCGCAGCAGGTATCCTCTCCGAGTACATGGTCCATTCGCCTCTGCCCAGTATGGAATACAGTCCATAATGTATGTAGATTCCAAAGCGAGCCTCATGGAACCACTTCATTCTTTCTTCTTTTGATAGCATTTTTCTTCACTCTCCTAACACATTATGTCACATATTCGATTATTCAGTCTGCTGGTGGAAAAGTTTAGCATAAAAACCGTTCTTTTCAAGCAACTCATGGTGAGTTCCGTATTCGGTGATCATGCCATTTTCAATGACTGCGATCTTATGGCAGCGCATTGCCATTGAAACACGCTGTGACACCATGATGGCCGTCCTGCCCACAAGCACTTCAGCCAAAGTCTCCTGGATTTTGCGCTCCGTATTTGCGTCCAGGGCGGAGGTGCAGTCGTCGAGTATCAAGACCTCTGGCGCAGTAAGGAGAGCCCGCGCCAGTGACAGGCGCTGTCGCTGACCGCCGGATAGGCTGCTGCCCCTCTGTTCAACCAGCGTTTCGTATTTTGCCTTCATCTCCATGATGAAGTCATGCATCTGTGCCTCCTTTGAGGCGTCCAGTATCTGCTTGTTGGTGGCGTCAGGCAGTCCATAGCAGATATTGTCCCTCAAGGAGCCGGCGAAAATCTGCGCCTCCTGGGGGACCACGCCCACCCTTCTCCTCAGGGAATCCAGCTTTATGTTCTTGAGATTTATGCCATCGATGAGAATGCTGCCCACGCTTGGGTCGTACAATCTGGCGAGCAGGCTCAGCAACGTGGACTTTCCGCTGCCGCTTGCCCCCATTATGCACAGCCAGTTGCCCACTGGAACAAACAGGTTTATGCCCCTGAGCACAGGCGGATTCTGCACTGGCTGGCTCATCTCCTCGTCCTTGCGGCTGTACTGGGACATGGGATAAGTGAAGAACACATCCCGTATTTCTATGCCCTTCTTCAGCGGTGCCGGGAAATCCACCGCGTTAGGTGCGTCCGCTATCTCGACCTTCTTGCTCAAGATGGTATCGACACGATGCAGCGCAATCCTCAGCCGCTGCACCACAAACGGCAGCTGCGTAAACTCGATGACAGGCACGAACAACTGCATCGTCGTGGAATGCAGGAACATGACCACGCCCAGCGTCAGCTCGCCATCCAGCACCAGCTTTCCGCCATAAAGCAGTATGATTGCCCCGCTGATGCCCACAAGCACGTTGGCCTCCTGCCCCAATGTGGCATTGTTGTGCTGCAATGTCATGGAATCCCTTATGGCCACGCCCATGACACGGTGGAAATTCAGTTTCTCGCCTGCTTCACGGGCGTATGCCTGAATTGCCTTCATCGCCTCGATTTTCTGGTTCACCATTCCATACAGGCAGGCATGGGTATGGCGTATCTCCTGGTTCAGATGGCGTATCAGTGGCCGCTTGCGCTTGAACAGCATTCCATAAACGGGCAGCACCGCCAGCGCTATCAGCGCCACACGCCAGTCCTGGTACAGCAGAATACCCACACCAACAACAATCTTGGACATACAGGACGTGCCTGACATGAACAAGCCCATCATCTCCTGACGAACAGCCACGGTGTCGGACAATATGCGGGACATCAGCCGCCCAGGATTCATGCTCTGATGGAAACTGGTGGACAGTTCCAGCACCTTGGCGTGCACCTCGTCCCTTATATGCCCTGATATGGCCTGGGCAATCAATATGTGCAACCGCGCGGATATGCGCCCCAGAGTATTGAGGAAGCACAGCGTCAATATGTACATCAGGCCGATTTTGAACAGATGCCTGCCAGCCTCGGGTTCGCGGGGACTCACCTTGTGCCCCATGTCTATGCGACGTCCCATACTGACAACTGGACGGCCAGGCTTGCCGAATTTCTCCCGGTCGGGTTCCCATATCCTGCGCTTGCCGCCAGTATTCTCCTTCTCGGACTTGATGACCAGGATATTGTCCACAACC
>JAFZZD010000868.1 GCA_017615955.1 Victivallales bacterium | reverse complement strand
CTGTTCCGCGCGGTCGGGGGCCGCGCGTCAGGACGCGGGACTTCCATACGCGCCTGGATATGCTCCGTCCTGATGCGCGGCCCATGGCCGCGCAGATACAAAAAAATCGTTTTGCATATTGGCAAAGACAGAGGAGTTTATTATGTTATGCCATTCAATACTCAATTTGGCATAAACAACGCAGGATTTCAAATGAAGTCATTTCTAGCAATAGTCAGGCAGACGATGCGGTCTGCCATACGAGCTAAGGTGTTCCATGTATTGGGCGTGCTGATTTTGCTTTCGGTGTTTCTGCTGCCCGCCACCGTTTCCGGGGACGGCACGGCGAAGGGCCTTGTGCAGATTTCGCTGACATACTCGCTGGGCATCGTGGTGGCGCTCATATCCACCACGGCGCTGTGGCTGTCCTGCTCGCAGCTGTCCCGTGAAATCGAGGCATACAATGTGCACCTGGTGCTGTCCAAGCCCTGCCCACGTTGGAAGCTGTGGTTCGGCAAGTGGACAGGCATATTCATCATGCACGCCGTCATCATGCTTGTTTCCGCAGTGGTAATCTATGGGCTGATACAGTTCCGCGTCTATCGCGAAACCAAGAATGGTAGGTTCACAAAGGAGGAAATCGCCCAGCTGGACAAGGAAATCCGCGTTGGACGCAGGGAATTCAGGGCGGACAAGGCGGACCTGCGGGACAAGATTGAGGCGGAATACAAACGCCGCAAGGCAACTGACTTCAAGGACATGAAGCCTGACATAGCCAAGGCGGAGATCTACAGGCAATTGCAGGCAAAGGATGGCGAGGTGCAGCCTGGCGCAATGAAGTTCTGGAAGTTCCGCAATGTAACCGGCAAAGGTGACCGGCTCTACCTCCGCTACAGGCTGTATTCCGGCTCCACGCAGGCATTGAGCCAGAGGACCATGCCTGGCCTCTGGAGCATCAAGGACCCCAATACGCCAGCTGGCGTGGAGGAAGGCTATGTGCCAGGCGCCCTTATGGAAGTCATGGGCGGCACATTCCAGGAACTGGCCATCACCAAGGCGGCAATTGACACCAAGAACGGAAACACGGTTAGCATCATGTTCCTGAATCCGGAAAAGGGCGCACCTGTCTGGCGCGGTGCAGAGGCAAGCGCGGCCATGTTCCAGGAGAAGGACGGCCCCGTGCTGCTGATTGCGGTGTCTTCGTTCCTGGGCAACTACTGCCGCGCGATATTGCTGGCGCTTTTGCAGATCGCGTTCCTGGTGGCATTGGGCTGCACAGTCAGCGCAGCATTCTCAACGCCAGTGGCCGCGTTCGTGGCAGTGGCTTACCTTGTGATCGGACTGTCCGTCAGCGCGGCAATTGACGCGCCCTTGCGCGGGGCGGACGGCTCATACCAGTACAAGAATGTGTTTGACCGCTCGGCGCACTACCTGGCAATCGGCGTGGGCAACATAGTCGTGTCCGTAAACGACCTGGACGCCACATCCGACCTGGCCAGAGGCCGCCTGGTGGAGAAAAGCCGCATCATTCACTCGCTCATATCGCTGCTGATACTGAAGACGGGCATCATGTCCGCCATCGGCATCTGGATACTCTCCAAGCGTGAACTTGGCCTGGTCATAAGGAAATAGGAAGCAACAAGGCATCATACGGGGAACCT
>JAFZZD010000867.1 GCA_017615955.1 Victivallales bacterium | reverse complement strand
TGAATAGTCACACTAATGGCGTTTGATTGTGGCATAGCCGTATTTTGCCACGTATTCCAGGCTGTCCATGAGGCGCATGATTGCCTCGTCGTCGGTTTTCTTGCCGCTTTCCGCGTCCGCCCGTCTGATTGCCTCAAGCAGGCTGACTTTGCCGTCAAACTGCGTCCATAGTATGCGTGATATTCCCTTCACAGGCCTGCGTTCCGCAAACGGGACACGTGCAAGCGAGAATGGATAGCCAAAGCCGGCATCCTTCACAATCCAGTTTTTCGCCTTCTCTTCCACGTTTGAAAGTGGGGCTTTTGGCAGTTTGTCCAGTGCCTTCAGTGCCTTGTCGAAAATGGCCTTGAGTCGTTCCATGGAAGCTTCGATACCGGCTATTTGCTTGAGTGAAGCAAGCCTGTTCAACTGGCGATTGTATTCAACGTATGTGCGTATGCGTTTTTCAAGCCAGTCAAGTTCCTCGTTGCCCATGATAGCCTTGACTGCCGCCTCCAATTCCCTGGCCGCTCTGGATGAATAGTCTGGCAATGGGCCGCTGCAGACTATCTTCTCTATGACCTCGGCGAATACTGGGAGTATTTCCTTTGCTGCAATCCAGTCTGGCTCAAAGAGGAAGCCGGTGTTGTGGTGGCTGCCTTTGCAGGGCGAGTGCATCCAGAATGTGGGGATTCCAAAGAAGGGGTCATTGGAGAATGTGTCATCGGACAGGTTTGCCGCCTCTGGAACCAGCGTGTATTTGTCGCCCAGGCGCTTTTTCAGCGTGTCCTCCATGATCCAGTCAGAGCATGACGCATGGTAGAAAGGAGTTCTTCTCATGATTATGCTGTTGCTTTCATTGAAGGGAATGCCATCGAAGTTGGCTGCGAGAATGATGTTCCTGCCGTGTTTTGCAAGGTAAGCAGCGAAGCCGTATAGCTCCATGGAGAAGACCAGACGCAGAGTTTTCTTAAGTTTGACCTTTCGCCGTATCAACTGTGCACCCAGTTCGCATAGATGTGCGAAGCCAGCAGCGTCATCTCCCACGAATGGCTCGTACAAGTGCGCGAAAAGCGCCACTTCCTCCTTGCTTTCGCCAGGAACGATGCCAGTGACAGTATAGGTTTCGCCGTCGTATATCTTTGAATGAAGCACGCCGTTAAGTACTATCCGGCCTGTTTTCAACTGAGCCTTCAAGGTGATGGCACGGCGAGGCGGTATGGAGAACGCGGGAATATTGGCGTCTTCCTTGCTAAGGTACCAGCCGCAATAGCCCAGGCCGTTGTACCAGTTCACATCATCAGGCAAGGATTCCAGATTTGCCAGACTGCACAGCACCAGACCCGCTATGCCTGATTTCGCAAAGGCATTGAAGTTGCCGCCTGACAGGGAGAAGCCCTTTTCCGGCGCATACAGAAGCCATTTTCCCTTTGCCTTGGATAGGTGTTCCATCCCAATGTCGTCGAAATTCACCAGTTCCGCCCTTATGCCCTTGGCAGGGGTGGGCGCCATCCAGAAGCACGCCTGCATTGGATTCACGTCGCTGTCGGCCAGCACTCTTTCGTATTCCGGCACCTTGCCTTCCACAATCTCCAGAAAGGAGCGTTTAGTACTGCTTCTGGACCAGGCGCGTGGCATTATGCAGTCATAGCAGCTGCTTACGCCGTCCGCCTTGTGGGTGATGCGTTTCACCTGGGAGAATCCCAGGCGTTTCATTTCCTCCATGCAGTATCTTGTGGAGGCCTCAAAATCGTCGTAACTGTTACGTTTTTCCAGGTGTGCCAGGGTATATGCCCTGTTCTGAAGTCCTATGAAATCGTAGTTCTTCCTGATTTCGTCCAAAATGTCTTTCATGTTACAATCTAATTTGGGTATCTGTTAAGGTAATTGCAAAACTATTGGAACTGCATGGCTTTTCCGCTGGCTAAAGCCAGCGGCTACGATAGTTTGCGGTTTGGCGCGATAGTTTTGAAATTGCCTCTATAAACAATAAGAAAACTCTGCGTCTCTGCGTCTCCGCGCCTCTGCGTTAAGATCTCCGCGCCTCTGCGTTAAGATCTCCGCGCCTCTGCGTTAAAATCTCCGCGCCTCTGCGTTAAGATCACCGCGCCTCTGCGTTGTATTTATTGCTGGTCGATTTTCTTCTGTAGCTGGTTCAGGTCGATGCCAGTGCTGAAGGAGAGGTCGTCGGTGTAGATATGCACTGCGTAGGGCTGGAAGTCATCTGTGATGGTGTTGTTCTGTGCGTTGAGGGAACGGCCTTCGGACAGCACCTGCCACTTGCCATTGACGAAAGCCTGCAATTCAAAATCCTTCAGCATCTTCTTGAATGGATAGACAACTGCCCTGGAGGGACGGATGGGCTCCTTGAAATTGAGCGCTATCCAATCGGGATACTTATTTTGCGTATTGTCAAGCCATGTCTCCTGATA
>JAFZZD010000866.1 GCA_017615955.1 Victivallales bacterium | reverse complement strand
GCTACGCGGCTCATGTTAAGTGAAGAGTATAAGTCCCATAAGTTCCATCACCCCTTCAGCACGGCAAGGGGCGTCAGGCGAACCAGTGGCTCCACCAGGTCGCGTTCAGCCTCGATTACTGCATCAATGGGCTTGTATGCCTGGGGTGCCTCGGACAAATCCAGCTGCCCCTTGGATTTACCGTAGCGGCGGCTTTTCTGCCAGCGTTCGCAGACGATGCCTGCCATGGCGGCGTCACATTCCTCCACTGTCAGATTATTGCAGGCGGCGGTGCGGCTCATCAACCTGCCTGCGCCATGTGAGCAACTCATGAAGGATTCCTCATTGCCCAGTCCACGCACAATGTAGCTTGCGGTTCCCATGGAGCCTGGAATGATGCCGATTTCATCCAGTTTCGCGCTGGTGGCGCCTTTGCGGTGTATGAAGTATTTTTCACCGAAATGCTCCTCGCCCGCCGCATAGTTGTGGTGAATGTCAATCTCCTGAAGGAATTCGGTCTCTGGCACGAATTCGGCGAAAGTCTCCTTCATGACACACATCATGCGGCGGCGGTTTTCCCTTGCGTAGCGCAGGCAGAACAGCATATCGCGGAAATAGTCATGCCCTTCAGGCTGCTCAATAGGCAGGAATGCCAGGTCAGGATCGGGCAATGCCACATGGAACATGGCATTGAGTTTCTGCGCCTGCCGATGGTAGAACTCCTCCACTCGCTTTCCCAGGTTGCGGCTGCCTGAATGAATCATCAGCCACACAAAACCAGCGTCCGAGCGCTGTATCTCAATGAAATGGTTTCCGCCGCCCAGCGTGCCCAGGTTCTTCCTGTCCAGGCCATTGGCAAAGTCATGCACCTGCCCATTATTGTCCAGATACGATTCAAAGCCGTCCCATTCCTGTTTTTCCTTATGGGCATTCCCCTCCCCCACAGGGATGCGCTCCTTGAGTTTTTCCTGTATCTGGCGCCGAAAGGACATCTCCGCAAGGCGTTCAGCAGGCACATTGGTCTCCACCGCAATCATGCCGCAGCCGATATCAACACCCACCGCGCTTGGAATGACGGCGCCTTTCGCCGCAACCACGCCGCCGATGGGCATTCCATAGCCTTCATGGCAGTCTGGCATCAACGCCACATGGTGGAAAAGCGCAGGATGATGCGCCAGATTCACAGCCTGTTCCAGAGCACCCTCTTCCAGTTCGGCACACCAGCTCTTGATTGGTATCTTGTAGCCATTTTCATATTTTACCCAGTTCATTTTTTCACCTCGATCATATAAGTCCCGTTTTTCAGATTCTCCATTTCAATTTCCACATTGAGAAACCTCCGAATAATCTCGGCATTGGTCTCCGTGTGAAGGCTTGGCGGCAGCGTAAGGTATTTGCCACCCTGCCCCAGCGCCATGTAAAGCAGCAACTGGTCAGCCAGAAACACTCCCACCACCGCCTTGGATGAAATGTATTTCCGCGCCATTTGCGCCACACGGCAGGCGACTGCTTTCCGCGAGAGGTCATATTCCCCGCACACGCTGAAGAGTTCCGTGATATTCTGTCTCTCAAGTTCAAGAAACAGCACATTGCCCGAACCTAGCGCCTCCACCTCCCGAATCTCAGTCAGCCACTCGCCATCGCCCATTTTCTCGCTGGTAATCCTGACTTCATCCTCCAGAATCTCTTGTTTCAGCCTGCAACCCAAGGCAGTAATCCTACCGCCAACCACATCACCGCCTTCCACAAGTTCCAAAGGACGCCATTTGCCAATCGGCTTGATTTCCAGCACCACCTCGCCTCCTCCGACTGGGTAGAAGCCTGGACGCACGAGATTCGCCGTCACATCCGCACCCATGCTGCGCAGGCATGGCAGGAACACCCGGTCAAAGAAATCGAAACTCGGCGCCTTGGACACGTATGTACCGCCTTTCAGAACCACGCGGCTTGGCTCATCCGCAAATAGCAGGACAGGCAGAATTGTCTGCGCCACCAGCGTTGTGCAGCCAGCGCTGCCAATGTCAAAGCAATATTCACCGCCCTTAATGCGCCCTGGCGTAAAGTTCATTTCCTGGGAATTGATTTCCGCGCCCGTGATTGTGCCACCGCAAATTTCCGCAGTGGCTACTGCGCAAAGCCTATGCTGGCGCATAAGGCCAGGCTTTTTCCTGTTGGCGCGGATTTTCGTGAAATGCACTGCCTGCCCCGTAATCGCCGCCAAGCTGAGCGAAGTGCGCAGCATCTGGCCGCCACCCTCGCCAAAACTACCATCTATTTCAATTGTGTTCATCATCTTTCTCCATAATGCAATTTTAAGGACTGCAATTTAGAGAGTAGCAAAGGCCGTGCCAAGTTTTCAATTGCAATATCCTTTTTTTCAGAAAGCAAGTTTTCCACCACCAACTAACTGCTAAAACTTCTGCCCCACCGATTTGCAATTTTCAAAACCTGACCGAAATTATATATAAAATTATAGGAGATATAAAAATGAATATACTAATTTCCTTTCTGGGAACCACATTGGACGCATACCGCCGGGGCGAAGCACGATGGAACACCTGGCGTCCATCAGTCGCGCTGGCTATGCAGGACGACCTTCATTTCGACCAGTACTACATCATATACCAGCCCACCTTCGAGGACCTGTTCAAGCGTGTCAGCGATGATATCCTGCTATGCTCGCCCGACACGCAGGTCATTCCTGTCCAAATTCCAATGGAAGATCCGTGGGATTTCGAGGAAGTTTACAGCAAACTCTACGATTTCAGCCGCGAATATGATTTTTCGCCAGAGGGAAACCAATATTACATCCATATCACCACAGGTACCCATGTGGCGCAAATATGCCTGTTTCTGCTGAATGAATCCCATCACCTGCCAGGGAAGCTGATCCAGTCCCAGCCAACGCACAGGGGAAATCCAGCCAAAGGCAAATACACCTTGATTGACTTGGACCTGTCCCGCTACGACCTTTTGGCAAAGCGTTTTGCAGAGGAGCGCCACAGCGACCAGGATTTCCTCAAGTCAGGCATTGCCACCAGAAATCGCCAGTTCAATGAACTGATCGAGACCATAGAGCGGGTTGCCATCCATTCACGCGAGCCGATCTTGCTTACAGGCCCCACAGGTGCTGGCAAATCCCAGTTGGCACGGAAAATATATGAGCTAAAGCGGCTCAACAAACAGGTGCAGGGCAGTTTTGTGGATGTGAACTGCGCCACGCTCCGCGGCGACCAGGC
>JAFZZD010000865.1 GCA_017615955.1 Victivallales bacterium | reverse complement strand
CATAAAGGTCTGGCGACAGTCTTTCCATATCGGTTTCCCATCGCCAGACAAGTTCAGTGCTTGTTTGCAAGAATAGCGTTGTTTCACGCAACTCTTTTAACCCCGAGGCGGCTGTGCTCATTCTGCGATCTGTTCACATCCAAAGAACTCTCGTTCATTCCTGCGGGGCGGCTGGTGACGAAGGGCAGGTTGTCCGCTGTGCGAAATTACTGTGAAACGTTGGGAACTTTTATATACAACTCTCTTCAAGTGCCTATAAGAAAAATAGGTAAGATTTTGAATTTCAAAAAGCCGACTTGACAAGCTTCCAAAAACGGGCTAAATTGCTCCCCAACCCTACGGGCGGGGCACCGAATGGGACAAACGCCCCATAATAAGAATACCCCATAACATATTTAATACAATGTGGTTATAATGAAAAACAAGAAACACTTGGTGGCGCGAAGCTTGGCATCGGAATGGAGATGTCGTGGTGATAAGCAGGAGGGTGCACGACTATTCCGCATGAGGGCTGTCGCTTGGTCGTTTTAATCGCAATATGCTGAAGTAAAGGGATTCAATGAAATACAGACGTTTTTGGTTTGAGGTTACGCTTATGGGATTGATGTCGCTGTTGTTTTCCTGTGCGTCAACAAGCACCGTCATAGATGGCGGGCATGGCATTGGCATTGCACCAGAGGTGAAGGTGGGGCTTTTTCTGGATGAGGGTTGCAGGGGAAATGGTCCCTTCCAGTGGGCCAGGCTGCTGGCTCATTCGCCGCAAGTGGATTTGGCCCTGCTGGACGGGAAGGCCATTCGCGACGGTAAGCTGGAGGGTCTGGACTTGCTGCTATGCCCTGGCGGCGGGGGAGCCAAGCAGATTGGCGCCATGAAGCCAGAGGGTTTTGCCCTCGTGAAGAAATACGTTGAGGAGGGCGGCTGCTATGTTGGCATCTGCGCAGGAAGCTACAACGCCATGAACCGCGAAGGACGATTCGCCTTCCTTCCGTATGACTACATTCAAGGCGCATTCGGCAAACTGGCGGACTTGGCCGTTGACTTCAACGAGGAGGGCGCCAAGATGTTGGGCATCCAGCCAGGGCGTCACATAGCCCGCTACAACGGCGGCAACATTATGCGCGCAACGGAGCCGACTGGCAAGGGGGGGAGCCAGGTTCTGGCCGTTTACAAGAGCAGTGTCAGCCACTACGATGCCGCCCCATACAACTTTTTGGACACGCCAGCCGCCGTTTTCGGTCAGTATGGCAAAGGGAAGGTTCTGGTGACCAGCTTCCACCCCGAGTCCTACGAATCCACCCATGACATCGCATTGGGCTGCATCTTTGCGCTGACAGGCGTCAAGCCAGTGCCCATGTATCCCACCAAAACGAATCATCCTTTGCGCGTGGGCTTCTTTGCACTGAGCTGCGTAGGCCCCCGCGCAACCAAGGAGATGCTTGCCCTTGACAGGCAGGCATCCTTGGACGTTGACATCTTCTCCGTCCATGAAATCAATGTGGGCAGCCTGCGCCATTATGACGTGGTAGTGATGCCTGACGGCGATGAAGCCTCCTACAAGGGGTATTTGGAGAAGGAGTTCTACAAGGAGCAGTTCAAGAGCTTTCTGGAGCGGGGAGGGCGCATCGTCGCCTCTGGCAACGGCGCAAAATACCTGCCCCCGCACACAAACATTCAAGTGCTGCCCGTTGGCGAATCTTTCGTCAAGGCTGTGAGCAAATAGATGAGGCATTAAACCACAAATGCTATGTT
>JAFZZD010000864.1 GCA_017615955.1 Victivallales bacterium | reverse complement strand
CTGGCTACCCCTTTCGTCCCCTGAATAACGGCACAAAAAAAGCCCGCCTCCACATTGACATGGAGGCGGGCTAGGATATTCGCCGCCCTAAACGGGCCTATGCATCATTGTGCATTCGCCAGGCTCTTGGTGCCATGGCCCTTGTGCCAGGTGTTCACCAGATTGGTGGCGATGAACACGGAGGAATAAGTACCGATGATCACGCCGAAGAACATCACCAGCGCAAAGTCCCTGACTGCGCCGCCGCCAAGAACCAGCAGGCACACGACCACGAACATTGTGGTCAAGCTGGTGATGATGGTACGGGACATGCAGTCATTGACTGCCTTGTTAACCAATTCATCATACTTGACGCCCTTGTTCAGCTCCTGCGTTTCCCTGACACGGTCGAATATGACGATGGTATCGTTCAGGGAGTAACCGATGATGGTCATGACTGCCGCGATAACCGTCAAGGACAGGCTGCCGCCAAACAGCAGGAAAAAGCCCAGCGAGATAATCGCGTCATGCGCCACTGCGACGGCAGCCGCGAAGCCGTACTTGCGGTCGAAACGGAACGCCAGGTAGATGATGACGCCAAGTATCGAGAAGAATGCCGCCCAGAAAGCCGCCACGCGGAACTGGGAACCCACGTTGGCGCCGACGGTGTTGGTCTGCTTGATGCTGATCCTCACTTCGGGGAACTTCTTGTCCAGCCTGTCGTTGAACGAGGTATAGTCCACATCCTTGTTGCTTGTTGGAAGCACGATTTCCAGCAATGGCTGGCCAGACTGGCCTTTCTTGTAGCCGACGCGCACGTTGTCGGAGTATCCTTCTTCCACCAGGAACGCGCGTATCTTGTCCACATTCGGGGTTTCGCCGCTGCATTCGTAGGAAAGTTCGGTACCGCCAGCAAAGTCAATGCCTAGCATTCCCTTGCCGCGCACAACGAAGGTGCCCAGAGCAACGACCAGCAGAACAAGCGAGAGTGTATAGACGACCTTGCGCTTGCCAACATAGTCGAACTTCATGTTCTTGAAGAAGCCGAAAATGTACATGGGCAGGTTCTTCACCACATCGGTGAATGTCATCAGGTCAAACAATGCGCGTGTCATGAATATGGCAGTGAACATGCTGGCGAAGATACCGAATGCCAGTGTAACGGCGAAGCCCTTGACCGCACCAGTGCCGAAGTTGTAGAGGAAGAAGCATGTGATAAGAGTGGTCAGGTTGGAGTCGAAGATACTGGAGAATGCCTTGCCGTATCCAATCATGACTGCGCCTGCCAGGCTTGTCTTTGTTGCCAGTTCTTCGCGGATACGCTCGAATATGATGACGTTTGCGTCAACCGCCATACCAATTGTCAGAATCATACCTGCGATACCAGGCATTGTGATGGTGGCATGCATGATTGCCATGGTGCCCACCACCAGGAAGGTATTCACCACCAGGGCGAGGATGGCCACCAGACCAGCCAGCCTGTAGTACAGCAGCATAAACAGCACCACCAGTGCCAGGCCGATGAGAGCCGCGACGCAGCCGCTGCTGATGGAATCGCTTCCCAGCGTCGGGTCAGTGCCGAACTCACTGCCGATGTTGACAGTGACTGGAACATTGCCGGATGCGATGACGCTGGCAAGACGCTTCGCTTCCTCTAGGGTGAAGCTGCCTGTGATCTGTGCCTGGCCATTGTCAATGGCGGTCTTCAGCACAGGTGCGCTATAGACTGTGCCGTCCAGCACGATTGCCAACAGGCGACCCACGTTCTTGGAGGTAACGTCGCGGAACGCCGCGCTGCCCCTGCCATTGAACTTGAGTGAAATGCACCAGCGCCCGAACTCGTCTGTTGTCGGGAACGCCCGTTCAATGTCCTCGCCTTTCGCAGCAGTTGGCTGCTCTTCCAGGAAGATCGTGGTGTATGTGACGGAACCATCATTCTTCTCATGCTCGATTTCGGAGCGGATCAGGCCAGCGGGCGTCCTGAAGGACTGTGGATCCTTGGCATATTCTTCCGCGAGCCTGTTGCTGTCCTGCGCCACAAGGTAGAACTCCAGCCTTGCCGCGCGGCGGATCAGATTGCGGATTTCATTCTTGTCCGCCTCATCGACGGATGGCATGCGCACTGAAATGGTATTGTCGCCAGTGGCCTTGATTTCAGGCTCGGTCACACCAGTGGAGTTCAGACGATTATCCAGGATGTTGAGAATGCGGTCTCTGATTTCGGTGACGCCGCCGTAGTTCACAGCCTCTTCGTTCTTGATGAGGTTGATGTTGGCAGCCAGGAATGTGCGCACTTCAGCGGCAAGAGCGGCGTCCTTCACAGCAGCCCTGGCCACATCCTCAGCCTCGCCCTTGCCCTCGGCAAAAGCCTTCAGCTTCTTGCCCAGCTCTTCAGGAACGGCAGCGGTCACTTTCGCATCATTGTTGTAGTAGGAGGCCAGGAAGCCCTGCATCGTCTTTTCCGTCACAAGCAGGCCCTTCGCCTCGTCAATGTCAAAGTCCAGCACAAATTCAGTACCGCCCCTCAGGTCCAAGCCCAGGCGCAACTTGCCAGCGGACTTGACACGCAGGTAGTTCATGACGGTCTTGTTGGATGTATGCGGATGGAATGGCACCTTGATGAAGTCATTCAGGCTTATCCTGTAAAGTTCGCTGTTGCCGTTGGCGGCCTTCTCCAGCTTCTTGAAGCCAGAGACATTCTTTTCCACATCGTATGCCAGGGTGAGGTGGCGAACCACGTCGTCGTATGCCTTTTCCTCGGCCTTGTCCTTGAATTCGGGACGAACGGAAACCGCCGCCTGCAATGCCTTGATCTCATCGGCAAGCTTCTGATATGCCTCGCCTGACTTGTCAGCCAGATTCCTCTGCTCGGCAATCTTCTTCTGCAATGGGAGACGCTTCATCAATTCCTTGTATTCCAGTGTCTCCAGCCATGCCTTGTATTCGGGTGCGCCCACAATCGCGTCATACTGCTGCTGGTACACCTTCTTGTCTGCGCTGGCATTCTCCGGCAGCGCATCCATCTCGGCCTTGATGGCGGCGGCCTTCTCATATTCGGACTTCCTGTCAATCAAGGCAAGGCGCTTCTGCAATTCCTTGTAGTCCCTGACCTTGCGCCATGCAATGTACGCATTGTCAGACAGCATCTTCTCCAGTTCCTCCGCAGCCTTCTTGTATTCCTCGGATGACTTGTCCGCCTTTGCTATGGTTTCGCGCAATGCTTCAGGATCGCCCTTGAACGAGGCGGCCTCCACCTCCAGCTTCGACACAGTCTTCGCCGCCTTGTCCTCAAACACCTTGATCAAGTTGCGGTCCTTCAACGGCAACATTGCCAGTCCCCAGACCAGCAGTACTGCCGCTATGATGATCCAGCGCACAATTAGAGACTTCTTCATAAATGCCTTTCTCCAAATGAGATTTATATTGTAACTTCCTTCAAATCAAAAGATGGGCGGTTTTTCCCACTTAATTTACTTTACCTCAACCGCCGTTTCAGCAGGAATGATGTTGGCTATAGCACCCTGCGCGAACTCCACATGCACACGCTCCGCGATCTCCAGGGTGACCTTGTTGTCTGAAACCCTGACAACCGTGCCATAAAGCCCCCCCTGGGTCATGACCTTGTCGCCAGCCTTGACGCGGCTGAGCATCTCCTCATGCTCCTTCTGCTTCTTCTGCTGGGGACGTATCATAAGAAAATACATAATGGCGAAAATCGGCACCATTATGAGGAGACTGCTCCAGATACTGCCTGCGCCCTGCTGTGCTTGCGCCCCCTGCGCTCCCTGCGCAGCCTGAGCAACTATGCCTGTAAAAGCCGTAAATAAGTTTTCCACAATCTACTCCGTTTATGAAATCCGCATTCCTTAAAATTCCATTGGCAATGCATAAAGCCGCCAAGCACTAGAAAAATGTGGCAAAATGTAATCCACAAAGCCCATTTTTCAAGGTAATTTCATGCATTTATCCCAATTAGCTCGTTTTTTATGGGCTATAGGTCACATTGGATGCCCCTAGCCTCTGGAAACCCAATCATGCAACCTCAAACAACGATGTCGATGCTGCTTGCGTGTTTTCGCTAAGGCAACTTGAGTGGGCGCCGCCTCGGCGCCCACATCTTTATCACAATGGCTTCAGCAAGGCCACCGCCTGGTCAAAGTAGCGGTTTATATGCTCTGTCTTGTGCGCGTCGGCGGAAATGACAAAATGCACGCCCATTGCCAGTGCCTTGGCTATGATGGCGGGCGCGGGGTAGCAGATGCCGCACTTCTTGTCCCAGCCAGCAGTATTGATTTCCACCGCCTTGCCTGTCTTGCAGGCAAGCTCAAGTATCCTGTCCACATGTGCGCTGGTGTCCCTTGTGCTGGCATAGCAGAATATCTTGCACAAGTCCAGATGCGCGATTATGTCGAAGGCTGGACATGCAGCCACCTTCTCCATCTTCTGCCAGTAGCCCTCAATAACCTCGTCGATCTGCGCCTGGTTCAATGGCTTCCAGTAGTCCTCGCAGCCATCCACAGGGAACTTGCCCACGAAATGGGAGGCGCCAATTGCATAGTCCAGTTCAAAAGACCGCAATTCCTTGGCGACATCTTCAATGTTCTCCTCAAAGTAGTCCACCTCCAGGCCCACTTTCACGCTGAACTTGTCATCGGTGTACTTGGCCTTCAGTGCCTTGACCGTGTCCAGGTATTCATATATGCGCTCACGTTTTATGCTCCAGGCAACTGGATGTTCAAAATAGTCTGGTGCCACAACCCAGTGGTCGCTGAAGCCATATTCACGTATGCCTGCCGCACGTGCTGCCAGCAGCATCTCCTCGGGCGTGTTCTTTCCATCGCTGAAGTTGCTGTGGTTGTGGTAGGAATATCCTGCCACTCCATTTGGGAATTTGCCATTCAACATTATCAATGCCTCGTTATTACAAGAAAATCGCGGTGCACGGCTTCCGTTGCCGCTGGTTCGCGCCCCAAAAGCGAAGGGATCTCATCCGTGCCAGCGCCGCATATCTTCGAAAGCTCGACCGTTCCAAAGTTCACAATGCCGCGCCCGATCTCCTTGCGCTTGGCATCCACTATGCACACCACGGAGCCAGGCGCAAATACGCCGCGCATCCCCAAAACACCGCTTGGAAGCAGACTCTTACCCTTGTCCTTGATCGCAGAAACCGCGCCACTGTCAACAATCAACTCGCCTTCAGGCTCTGCAAAGAAGGCAATGAAACGCTGGCGGGCATGCATGCGCTGCTTGTTGCGGGCGGAAAACACAGTTCCCACGTCATCACCAGCGAAGATGCGGCGCAGGACAGCAAAGTCGATGCCCTCTGCAATCCACAAGGGTTCGCCGCAGGCTGTGGTTGTGGCTGCAGCATGTAGTTTAGTAGCCATGCCCCCCACGGAGAAACTGTTGCCATCCGTGCCGCCAGCCATGTCCAGCAAGGTCTGGTCTATCTCATGCACCACGCTGATTCTGGCTCCCAGTTCGCCAGTCTCCATATTCTTCTCACACATGCCATCAACCGTGGTCAGCAGTATGGTCAAATCCGCGCGGCACATGCTGGCCACCAAAGCCGCCAAAGTGTCATTGTCCCCCACCTTGATTTCATCGGTGCAGACGGAATCGTTTTCATTTATCACAGGCAGCAGCCCCATGGTCAGCATCTCGTCCAGGCAGCGTGCCACCTTATGGTGCCTGTCCTTGCTCCGCAAATCAGCCGCCGTCAATAGCAACTGCGCACAATGCACACCATGCCGGGAACTGGCCTCCTCGTAAAGCGACATCAGGCTGCACTGCCCCAGGGCCGCGTATGCCTGCAATGCCTCCATCCTCTTGGGACGGCGCGTCTTGTTCAGCACACGCAATGCCGCGCCTATGACGCCAGATGTCACCAGCACCACCTCTAGCCCCTGCTGGCGCAGCCAGATGAGTTCATCAACCAAGGCCTCAATGCGCTGCGCTGGCTCGCTGCCCTTCACATCCATCAAGAGCCTTGTGCCAACCTTGACAACCACGCGCTTCACGCCAGGCATCATACGCCCGCGAACGCCACCATCCTGTAATTCGTAATTCATAATGTCAATTATCTTGTGATTAGTGGACTGTG
>JAFZZD010000863.1 GCA_017615955.1 Victivallales bacterium | reverse complement strand
TGTTGTTCACCGTATTCCGTTTCTCCACCTGAATGATTGCCCTGTCTTCAGTTGCCTGGTGATTTGCCCATGCGGCAGTTGCAGTGTGAATGCGCCTGTTTGGGCGGCTTGGATTGAGACCTTGGCAAGTACGCCGTTTTTCATCTCGGCTGATACCAGAAAGCCGCCTTCTGCAAGGAAATTGCGGAACGAGCCGCTGAAATTCTTCGGCACACAGGGAAAAGGACGTATTATGCCACCCCAGCTTTGTAGCAGCGTCTCCGCTGCCATAAGAAGGAATTCCGACGAGCCCTCTATCACGGGCGGCGTCAGCTTCTTGGAATCCTTGTTTGGTGTCGCGTCCTCGTAGTTGAATTTCGTGTCCTTTTTCGCGCCATTGTAGTTCAGCACCTGATGGTTTGGCGCTTCATTGAAGGTCTTTTCAGCAGAGGATATGTCATCGGTGCATACCACCGCGTTGTGTATGAAGAGCCCGTTCGGCTTTGCGAACAGCTCGATGAAACGCTTCATGCCGTTCCAGCCAAGCTTCAGGTCTCCCAGGCGGATGGCTGTCGCCGTGAAATTGTATGCGGCCCAGCTGTGATATGGATGGAATTTGCCTGGGAGGTCCGTATGAGAGGTCTCCACGGCAAGATTCTCTGCATATTCCAAGGTCTTGCGGGCCGCGTGCCTGTCAGTGTCAACCGCCGTAGGGAAGAAGGGGTAGAAAAGATGTCCGCCGAACATATAGTGCTGGTATGGAATGTCAGGCCCGCACCACCAGGCTCCGTCAGGCCGCCTTGCTAGGGGCGGGTAGTTGTCCAGCATGTCATTCCACAAGGCCGCTTCCTTTTCGTCTTCAGTATGGAACAGCGAATGCGCCTCCACCAGGGTTTCCATGCAGGGCTTCAGAAGCGCAAGCGTGCAGGTGTCGTCCTTTGTGACAGTGAATATTTCAGGCGGAACCGTATAATCCAGATGATAGATGCCATTGCCGTCCTTTGACATGAGGCCAGCATAGAAGCGGACGAAGTCCCGCAGCAGTGGCAGCAGCTTTTCCTTGAGTAGCCTTTCGTTTCTGGAATATTTCCAGGCGAGGGCCAGCATAAAGCCAGTGTACGCGCTCCCGCAGAGCGTGTATCTGTACCAGGAGACGCTGTATTCCCGCCCGTCCTGCTTCATGCAGGGCGGCAGCCTGATGCCATCGCATCCGAAAAGTTTCCTTGTGTCGGCGCGAAGCCTGTCTGCGACCGCCAGATACGTGTCTGCCGCCACTGAGATGAAATCGCATCTGTTCAATGGCATAAGCGGCATAAGCGGAATCTGCGCATTCTGGTCGTGCGTATAGTGCTGGATGTTTGCGCCTGTGGATATTATGTCCCTGGGACCATATGAGAGGCCGTTCAGCCCAGGCATCGGCGCCTTGCCGAATGAGCAGGCCAGTTCGTATAGCGAGAAATAGAAGCAGTTGCTTACCTGCCTTTCCTTGCCGAAATCGGCCCAGGCGTTGTTCCAGTAGGAGTGC
>JAFZZD010000085.1 GCA_017615955.1 Victivallales bacterium | reverse complement strand
GGCTAAAGCCAGCGGCTCCGATCAACTGAAGCTGAAGCCAGCGGCTCCGATCAACCTGAAGCTGAAGCCAGCGGCTCCAATCAACCTGAAGCTGAAGCCAGCGGCTCCGATCAACCTGAATGTGCGCCTTTTGGCAAACATCACTAGAAAAAAATGAAAAGCAAGTACCTAGATTTTCTCGCCAGCATAGACGTCAGCCGTCTCATGGGCAATACTGAAAGGCTGCTGAAGCATGAAATATGCCAGACATTTGACGGATATCACGCCTCCGCAGACGAGGCAGTGAAAATCCTCCAGGAAAATGGCATCCCCAACATAGAGAAGCTCACATTCCCTGCGGACGGCAAGACCGCATACCAGGACAAATTGCAGCCCCTGGGATGGACTGCCACAAAGGGCAGACTCACCATTCTCTCGGGCAGGGGAATCGAGCCTGGCTTCGTTGCGGCGGACTACCAGACGCATCCATTCCATCTTGTCAAGGGTTCCTGCTCCACTGCGCCAGATGGGGAGACTGTGCACATCATCACGCTGGAGCAGGCATTGATGCGGAAGGATTTGCGCGGCTATATGGTGATGCGCAACCAGTTGCACACACCAGGCTGCCGTGAACTGCCCAGGCTTCTGGACATGGGCGCTCGCGGCGTCATAACGGACTTTGCAATGAATTCGGAGACCGAGCGGGATGGCATACAATGGAACAATGCCTTCACCGAGCGCAACAACTGGCATGTGACCAAGGATGACAGGCCATTCATAGCATATTGCGTGACACCTGCTGTAGGCGAGAAATTGCGGAAGGCACTTGCCTACGGCGAACTCACCGCGAAAATCGAATCCGACGCCCGCCGCTATGAGACCACCGTTGATCTGGTGACGGCAATGGTGCCTGGCCGCCGCAAGGAGGAATTCTGGATATTCGCCCACCTTTACGAGCCGCTGTCAAACGACAATTCCGCAGGCGTGGCCTGCGCAATAGAGACAGCACGCCAGATCATGCTGCGCGGCACGCCTGAATTCTCACTGCGTGTAATCTTCGGACTGGAGCATTACGGCTTTGCGGAATATGCCGCATACAGAGGGGACAAAAACCTGTCCGGCGAGGTGCTTGGAGGCATCGACTATGATGCAATGTATCTGCGCAACGACTGGTACATACACTTCAACGTCGCTGGTCCTGGAACGCCATTCTACGGCAACTACCTTCTGCGCATGCTATCCCAGGACCTCAAGGGACTGGAAGGCGTGCCAGACATTCAATTCAACAACAGTTTCCCCTCCATGTATGATGACGACAGTTTCCTGACGGATTCAACGACGGGCATCCCCACAGTCTGGCCAATACGCAGAGGGCAGGCATTGTGGCATAATTCAAAACAGACCATGGACTATCTGCACCCCGATGCGTTCCGTGCCTGCTGCGCCATCAACACCACCTTCACCAATGCGGTGATTTCTCCAGACGCAGCCTTGCTTGAGCGCCTTCCCGAGCAGATCAGCCAGTCCATGCAAGAAGAGACCAAGCGCATGGTCGGCTCACAGTTGGAGCATCTCACCAGGAGAAGGGACATACTGGCCCAGGATCTGGAGAATTTCACCAGATACTTCAAGCCAGAGCAAATACAAGCCGCCAGGGAATGCCTGCAAAAGGAGTACGACGAGCTTGCCAAGGGGCTTTCAGACAAAATCGAGTGGACGCCGCTGCGCCGGCAGCTGGAAAAAATCGTTCCAAGAAGACTGACTGTAGGCTTTCCATTCGACCAGGCGAAAGTGCCCGCTTCAGAAAGAATCATCATGCCAGGCAGCATTTTATATTGCCCGATGGCAGCCATGCTGGCAAATATGGACGGGAAACGGAACATGGCGGAGATCACCCGCATGGTTGAGCATGAGACATGCGCAAGAATAGCCGATGACAGGCTTGAGGAGTATGTACGTGCATTCCAGCACCTTGCAAGATACGGCTACATAGAATGGTAGAATAAAGGCTAATGGGATATTTGATAGACATATTGAGCGCGTTCATCTGGGTGATATGCACTTCGGCACCGTGGCTGCTGGCATTCTACCTTGTGGCGGCAGTTGTGCATACCCTGCGGCACGGCAAGGCCAGCCCATATCCCCGCCTCTGGCAGAGCATATCTGGAATGACTGCCCAACAAACCTGCGCAAATGAAGACGTTTCGCCGCTCTGGCGCGGGCTTGAATACGGGCTGAACACCCTGCCTGGCACCTGCATTCCGCAAATGCTGCTGGGGGCGCTGCTGGCAACGGGCATAATGCTCACAGTGCCCTGGGACTACACCTACTATGAGAGTGCCCCCGTGATAGAGACCATTGAATTTGTGATGCTGGTGCTTCTCGCCGTGCTTCTGCGCCTGCCCCTTTGTGCATCATTGCCAGGTGCGCTGGCTCTTCTGGCAAAGGAGTTTTCACCAGGACTTGCACTGTTCTATCTGCTTCTGTCACCATTCTCAATTCTTGCCAGCGAGGCCAGAGGAACGGACACGCCACGCATTGCATATCTGAAGAAAGTGCTTCCTCGACTGCTTTCACTTGACATACCGCTGGCCTTGATATGCCTTTTACTGGGCTGGCTGTTTCCCAATGTCAGAACTGCCGGGCGCCTTTCAGGGCCGCCCGTGATATGCATCAGCGTAACAAGCCAGATATGCGGGGCAATTCTTTGCGCACTGATACTGCGCCTGGCAATTCTGCGCCTTATTAAAAAATGGGATTGACTATGTACGATTATGAAAATCTTGATGTAAGCCAGTGGCGTAATGTGCTGAAAATACGCCAAAGGGCATTGTGCGCATATACTGTGGCGGCAATCAAATACGAAGAACTGCCCGCAGCGGAGGAACTGGTCGCCAAAAGCCTGGAGGCACAATTGACGCCGGACGAAATTGACGTGCTTCAAAACGCACTCATGAAGCCGGAACTGAAGCTCTTCCACAGCTGGGACCATGCACCTGACGATGCACCTGCGGACGCATTGCCGGACGAGGATATGGACAAGGCACCAGAAGACGAGATGATGGACAACGAGGACACTTCCAACGCGGGGCTTCTCCTCAACAACGTGGTTGACATGAACAATGCCCTCATCAGGATATGGCTTATTGGAATTGGCAGGAACGCCAATGAAAAGGACGCAAAGAACGTGCTGAACATCCTGTCCATTTTAAACGACAGCAGCTTCCTGCTTTCATTTGTGATGGACACAATCGCCCGCTGCTACAAGGATCTGGCGCTGGCGCTGGTAGTGAATGTACGCGCGAACACAGGCCTTGTCATGTCAACGATACACAGGGACTTTGACGAGACGCTTCTGCTCCCGCCCGATTTCCAGGACTTTGAAAGGGACTTCATCAACACGCAGGACATGCTGTTGAGAAGCCTTCAGAAACTGGACAACGCAGACCTGAAATAAACAATGGCAAGCACAGAGGGAAAAGCTATATACGAGCTGAAATTGCTGGAGAATGGCAATGCCACCGCCATTTTTTCGGGGCAATGGAGGCGCTCTCCGTCCGTGGACTTGAATATCTCCAACGATGTAAAGAGCCTCACTGTTGATGTTGCAGGACTTGTGGAATGGGACGATACCTTCGTGGCTCAAATCTACAAGCTTCGCCAGGTCTGCACCACATCAGGCATTGACTTCGACTACAGTGCGCTTCCAGAAGGCGCCCGCAAGTTGCTGGAACTGGCGACATCCGCGCCTGTGAGAGAAGGCGAGCAGAAGGAAAGCAGGAGAATGAGACTGCTGGAAAGGCTTGGTCATAGAAGCGAGGACATAGCAAAGGCCACGCATACTGGCCTTCATTTCACGGGTGCCTTGACTGTGGCGCTTTTGCGCATGATGGTGGGGAAGGCTCGCTTCAGCATGAGGGACTTGGCAAGGGAGCTTTACAAGGCAGGCCCCGGGGCATTCTTCATAGTGAGCCTGATTGGTTTCCTTGAAGGTGTGATTCTTGCATTCATAGGTTCAATTCCCCTGAAAATGTTCAAGGCCGAGGTATATGTGGCCAGTTTCATAGGCATAGGCCTGCTGCGTCTGCTGGGTGCCGTCATGTCGGGTTCGGTGATGGCTGGCCGTTCTGGTGCAGCATACGCCGCTGAACTTGGCACGATGAAAGTCAACGAAGAGATTGACGCGCTGGAGACTATGGGGATTTCACCAATAGAGTATCTTGTGCTGCCCCGCTTTCTGGGGCTGACCATAATGATGCCGTTCATCGCCCTGATTTCCAACACCTTCGGCATACTCGGCGGCATGGGGGTCAGCATCTTCTATCTGGAAATCCCCCTGGCTGAATTCTGGGCAAAACTGATTGAGACCACGCGGGTCTGCGACCTCATCATCGGCGTGATAACCAGCTTTGTATTCGGCATGCTGATCGCGATATGCGGTTGCCTGCGGGGGATTCGCTGCGGCAGGGATTCGGAGGCGGTGGGTCTTGCGACCACGGCCTCCATGGTAAGCAGCATAATATGCATGGTCATAGCCACCTTCACAATCACGGTAGTGACAGTGGCATTGGGGTTCTAGGGGCTATGATCAAGGACATTCCAATCTCGGTCCAAAACCTGACAATGGCTTATGGCGGCACCGTCATACAGAAGGACATCAGCTTCGATGTGGCAAGGGGTTCCATTTTCATAGTCATGGGCGATTCCGGTTGTGGCAAAAGCACATTGCTGCGCCACATCACGGGGCAGGTCAAACCATACGCGGGGCGGATACTGCGTGATGACATCGACATCTGGAAATGCAGTCCCTCCCAATTGGATGCAATTCGTCACAGTTCAGGACTGCTGTACCAATCAGGCGCATTATGGAGCGGCATGACGCTGGAGGAAAATGTGGCGTTGCCCCTTCAGCAATTCACCAGCTACAGCAAAGCCCAGATCCATGACATCTGCCTGTACAAGCTGGCGCTGGTGGGCCTTACAGGTGCGGAAGGGCTTTATCCGGCGCAGATCAGTGGAGGAATGCGAAAAAGGGCCGGCCTTGCGCGTGCCATGGCACTGGACCCGAAGGTGCTGTTCTTCGACGAACCCTCGGCAGGACTGGACCCGCTCAGCGCCCGCAGGCTGGACGAACTCATCCTACAGCTCAGGGACACGTTGCACGCCACGTTCATGGTCATCACCCACGAACTTGAAAGCATTTTCATGATCGGCACGGATGCCGTATTCCTTGACAGCGAGACACATACCATGCTGGGCAAGGGCAATCCCAAGGAATTGAAGGAACATTCCCCACATAGCAAGATTAGAACCTTTTTAAGGCGCGGCGAGGCATAATGGAAAACGATAAAAGATATACACTTATTGGTGCGGTAGTACTTTTGGCGGTACTGATATTTGTGATATTGCTGTCCAGCCTGGGAGGGCATGGACTTCTCACCAGAAAAGTGGAATATACCCTTTACTTTGACAAATCAGTCAAGGGGCTGAACCTTGGTGCGCCAGTCATGTTCAGGGGAATACGCATAGGCAAGGTTGAGAATATCAAGCTGGTCAGCATTGACGATGACATAAGCATTGATGACAACAGTTCCTGCCCTGTGCAAGTCACCATTGAAATCGACCCCGAGCAACTGGACCTGCGTTATGACGACAAGAAGGACGAGCCGACTCTTCTGGAGAAAAAGCTTCTGAAGCAGTCACTGGTCGAGAACTGGATGATGAACATGGTGAAAAAGCACGGCATGGCCGCCAAGCTTCAAATCATGAGCCTGCTCACAGGGCAGCTTTACATCGCGCTGGACGTGTCCATGGCGGGAAACAACGACCCTAAGGAACTCGCCAAGCTGGAAAAGCACATCATACCAACAAGAAACACTGCGGCGGACAACATATACCTGCTATTTCAGAAGCACGACCTGACCGAAATGGCCAACAAGGCGGCCACAATTGTCAATGACTTCATTGTTTCCGGCAAGGCAAAGGCGATGTTGGACAATGCCGTGGCCATATCGGAGGAGACCAGGCTGGCCATTGAGGAGTCGCGGAAGCTGATGTCACAGCTAAACGGCAGCGAGAAGGCCGATTTGCGGACCGCAGTCGAAAAGATTAACAAGATGCTTGACGAGGCGACTGGACTGCTTCAACAATTCCACAAGGACGAGGCAAGGCTCGCAGGCAAGCTGGATGAGACAATGGGAATTGTTCCTGACCTGCAGGAAAGACTGAAAAAATCTCTGGACAACATCGACAGGCTGGTCTCCGACCTGAACAACGTGGTTTCCAATGAAGGAAGGCTGCCTCGCCTTCTGGACAGCGCAGACGTACTGGTTAACAAGGCAAATGAAACCATTGCCCCGGACGCCCCTGTAATGCAGCGCCTGAACAGGACAATGGACGAACTTGACGCCATGCTCCGCTCGCTGCGTGAGTTTACAGATATGCTGAACCGCCGTCCAGAAGTGCTGATCAGAGGAAAATGAAAATGAAAAACTTGTTATTCGCATTTATTGCACTTGTCTTGGCAGGATGCATGACATCCACGCCAACCAGATATTATCTACTTGAGGTAGAGAGACCCGCCACAAAGGCGCCGTTTGCGCTCCGCAGGCTGGACTTGGCCGCATATCTGGAGCAGAACAGCCTCATCCGCCGTTGCGAAGGCAAGCGTATCGAGTACCTTGAAGGGCATTCCTGGGCGACAGGCCTGCGGCGTATGCTTGAAGATAGCTTGAAAGACGCCATGGACGCCAACGCAAAGCGCGGCATTTCGCTGAATGTACGTCGTTTTGAGGCGGCAGACGATGGGAGATTCCATGTTAATGTAGAATACATTGAAGGTTCAAACAGTGGGGAGATTGCATTTGAACTGCCTTGCAATGCAAGCAATCCAGAGGCAATCGCAGCAGCAGCCAACCAGGCATTGGCGGAACTGCAGAAACGCCTGACTTCATTGTAAAT
>JAFZZD010000009.1 GCA_017615955.1 Victivallales bacterium | reverse complement strand
TCTTTTTTTATGTAAATATAAATGTAAATATTGTAAATAAGATAAGTAATATTGTATATCTATATAGTATAATATTTATAGAAAGTAGGAAGGTATATGCAAGATTTTGATATAGAGTCAATAATGTATCTAGGAGAATTTATATTCATTCTTTTAAATGGCTTTAGTATATCATTTTTGCAATAGAATCTTTCATAATTTTCATTTATGTCTTTCAATATAGACTTCCAATAAGCAATTGCTTCAATAATCTATTCAAGAATTGTGATAGTCTATAGTGAAAGGCTAAAACCTCTGCGTCTCTGCGTCTCTGCGTCTCTGCGTTAAAAAAACTCTGCGCCTCTGCGTTGAATTGTTTTGGTTGTCAGGCCTGCGCCTGGACGGCGGTAAGCACCACAGTCTTGACGATGTCCTCTACGGAGCAGCCGCGGGACAGGTCATTGCATGGTTTCGCCAGGCCTTGCAGCACGGCGTATGCCTCAGCGCCGCCGATGCGCTGCGTAATCTTATATCCGATGTTTCCAGCCTGCAAGTCAGGGAAGACCAGCACATTTGCATATCCCGCGACTGGACTGCCCTTTGCCTTTGATGCGCCGATTTCAGGAACAATTGCCGCATCCATCTGCAGTTCACCGTCTAGCGCCAGGTCAGGCGCAAGTTCATGGGCAATGCGTGTCGCCTCCTGCACCTTAGTCACCAGTTCGTGCTTGGCGCTGCCCTTTGTGGAGAATGAAAGCAGAGCCACCTTTGGCTCTGGAATGCCGCACAGCACTTTGGCCGTCTCTGCGGCGGACACAGCGATATTTGCAAGCTCCTCGGCTGTGGGGCAAGGCATCACCACGCAGTCCGAATACACCAGAAGTCCATTGTAGCCCAGTTTCTTGTTGGGGCATTCCATGAGGAAGCTGGATGAAACCACCTTTGTGCCAGGCTTGGTCTTGATAATCTGCAATGCTGGGCGCAGCATGTCGCCAGTGGTATGCACAGCACCTGACACCAGACCATCCGCGTCACCCAGCTTGACCATCATAATGCCGTAGTACATCGGGTCCTGGACAAGTTTCGCCGCCATTTCCTCGGTCACGCCCTTTTCCTTGCGCAACTGATATAAAGCCTGCGCGTAATCGGCTGCCTTTGGACTGCTCATCGGGTCGATTATCTCAATGCCATCTATATTGGCGCCAAGTTCGGTAGCCAGCTTCTTCACTTTGTCAACATTGCCCAGCAGCACTGGGCACACCAGCTTTTCGGCAAACAGCTTCGCCGCTGCCTGCACGGTACGCGGCTCATCGCCTTCAGGCAAAACTATGCGCTTCACACATTTGCGCGCCTTCTCACAAGCAAACTCAATCAATCCCATAATACTACTCCTAGAGTTAATGTTTTTTGTGGACTGTGGACTGTGGACTGTGCCTACTAAACGCGGGGCTTTCGCCCCGCGCACAGGCCACAGACCACAGACCACAGGCCACAGACCACTAGAGGCCAATTTCCTTGAAACCATCCCAGACTGGCTTGCCAGCGTAGGTGAGGATGGGTTCCTCGCCACGCAACGCCTTCAGCACCGTCAATGCCAGCGCATCCTGCTCCAGTTCGCCTGGATACACGCTTATTGGCGCGATCCAGCCGCAGCGCTTCTGAATGCCGTCTATTATGTCCTGGAAGCGCATAAGGCCGCCAGTGAGGAGAATGCCCTCCACCTGCCCGCAAAGGACAGCGCTCATCTCGCCGATCTGCTTGCAGATCTGGTAGATCATGGTGTTCCACACCAGGCTGGCCTTGGGATCGCCTTCCTCCACCTTGCGGTGGATAATGTCCGAATCCGATGTGCCGAACAGGCTGACAAAGCCCCCTGCCCTGGAGCATGCAAGGCGCACATCCTTTATGGAGTGCTGCTCGATGTAGTCCAGCAGGGCCAGAACTGGCACGCTGCCGATGCGGGTTGGCGTGAATGCGCCCTCGCCGTCCGCGCCCATGTTGCCGTCAATCATCCTTCCCTTGCAGTGCGCGCTGACGGTGATGCCGCCGTCGATGTGCGCCACGATGAAGTTGCAGTCACTGTAGCGCTTGCCCAGCTTCTCCGCGTGGAACGCCGCCACCGCCTTCTGGTTTAGGACATGGGAATGGGAAGTGCGGTAAACACCCTTGATGCCAGTGAGCCTGGCGTAGTCGCAGTATTCATCCACATTGGTGGGATTCAGAGTGTATGCCTTGCGCCCGAATTCCTGGGCGAACTTCCACGCCAGCATGACGCCCAGCTTGGCTGGATGCTCGCTGCCGCCAACCGCCGCCACTGTGTCATCGTAGAGACGTTTGTCAATGACAGTGACGCCACCTGGCTGGGAATATGCGCTGCCGCCGCGCCCCACAAACACGTCGATGTCCTTGGCAGCCACGCCGTAATCTGCCAGCATGTCCATAATTACCTTATAACGGAATGGGATCTGGTCATTCACATGGGGATACTGCAGCAAAACGGGCGCATCGTGGAACACGCTTTTCTCAAACAGGGACTTCTCATTCTCATAGAGGCTCACCTTCGTGGAGGTGGAGCCAGGATTTATCACCAGCAGCTTCAACTTTCTGCCGTCTTCAGTTGTCATAGTTTTTTTCCTTTTCTCAAGGGGTTGATACTGTGCTTTTCGCTAGAGGCAAAATATATCTTTGCGGCACGTTTTTTCCAGTTGATGCCCCCCAAGTCAAAGGCTTGTCTCAATTACAATTTCAGCAACACAATATTTATCATTTTATAGCGTTTAATGCATACAAAAGCAAAATGGCAATTTTAAGCATACGAGTTGAAAAAGAAGTGAGGCAAGTTAGATTTATGGACAAATCATCTAGAAGCAAAAGGAAGCTGCTGCTGGTGTCATGCGCAGGGCTTGATATGAACTTGGTGCAACGCAGCAAAGCGCTGGCTAAGATGTGCTTTCAGCCATTGCAGCCAGTGTTTCCTGCGGTGACAAGCACGGCACAGGCGACCATGCGAACGGGGCTTCCTCCCGCAGAGAACGGCATTCTCTGCAATGGCCGCTATGACCGCAATGAATGCAGAGTCACGTTCTGGAGCCAGTCAGCCAGGCTGATGCCGCAACAGCGCATTTGGGACAATCTGCGTAGCCGTGGCGGGCGCGTGGCGGTGCTTTTTCACCAGCAATGCCTGGGTGACACGGCGGACATAGTCCTGTCGCCTGCTCCAATACACAAGCATGGCGGCGGCATGGTGGAGGCATTCCAGGCGAAACCAGACAGGCTGCCTGAAGAGCTAAACAAGGCTATGTCAAGCACATTCCACCTGCGCCATTACTGGGGGCCGCTGGCATCTGCGGAGGCAGGTGCATACTGCGCGGAAGCAACTGCCGCTGTGATGGAGCTATACGCTCCTGAACTGGTGATGACATATCTGCCTGACATGGACTATTGCCTGCAAAGGGAAGGTCCTCAAGGCAAGCACGTGGAAAGCGAGCTGGATTTGCTGGCAAACCACATTACATACCTGCTTGACGCGGCGGACGAGCTGGGATACGAAACTGTGTTCTGGGGCGACTACTCCGTAGTTCCTGTTTCCAGAGTGGTCTATCCCAACAAGGTGCTGCTGGAGGCTGGAATGTTTGCAGTGCGTGAGGTCAATGGGAGGCAATACCCGAACTTGTACGAGACAAAGGCATTCGCCATGACGGACCACCAGGTGGCGCTTATGTTCATAGAAGACAGGGCACTTATTCCGCAGGTGCAGGAGCTGCTGGCCTCACTGCCTGGCGTGGCGGCGGCACTCACACCAGAGGAAGCTGGACTGTCACACCCCAATTGCGGTGAACTGGTTCTGCTGGCGGAGGCCGACAGCTGGTTCGCATACCAGTGGTGGGACGATGACAGAGCCGCGCCAGACTACGCAAACCACGTGGACATTCATTCCAAGATTGGCTACGATCCATGCGAGCTGTTCTGGAAAATCCCGTTCTTCAGCACGGCGACGGACTGCGGCCTGGTGCGCGGTTCACATGGACGGGCAGACGCGCCAGCAGCATTCCACGCATCACGGGGCATTGATTTGCTATACAGCGCAAATACGCTGCCAGAATCGGCGGCAATGATAAAAGACGAGGTTATTGGATAATGTTGGTACTTGGCATTGAAAGCAGCTGCGACGAAACCGCAGCCTCACTGGTGGAGGACGGCTTCACCGTGCGTTCCAGTGTGATTTCCTCACAGATTGCAAAGCACGCGCAATTCGGCGGCGTTGTTCCCGAACTGGCGGCCAGGGAGCACCTGAAGAACATCGCGCCAGTGGTGGAAAGCGCACTAAAGGAAGCGGGTGCAAGCCTGAAGGACATTGACGCGGTGGGCGTCACGAATCGTCCTGGCCTGGTACCCGCCCTGCTGGTAGGCAACGCATACGCCAAGGGCCTTGCCGCAGCAAGAAACATCCCCATCGTTGGAATAAACCACTTTCTGGGACACATATACGGCGCGTTCCTGGAAAACAAGGAATTGCTTGAAGACAAAAACAACTTCCCCATTCTGGCGCTGGTAGTTTCGGGCGGGCATACCGCGATCGTAAAGATACCCGCTGATGGCAAGGCAAGCATCCTGGGTTCCACACTGGACGATGCCGCAGGAGAGGCACTGGACAAGGCGGCCAAGGCACTGGGACTGCCCTACCCTGGCGGACCCGTCATAGACAGGCTCTCCAAGGAGGGCAATCCCGCCGCATTCGCGTTTCCCCGCTCGCTAACGGGCGCGGCTGGCAAGGCAGTCAGTCCCGAACACAGGTTCGACTTCAGTTTCAGCGGCGTGAAGACCTCCCTCCTCTACGCGCTCAAGGGTGATGAAGCAATCGTTCAGACCCGGCTGAACGACCTGGCAGCCAGTTTCCAGGAGGCGGTGATAGACGTGCTGGACATGAAGTCCAGGGACGCGGCAAAGGCCATCGGCGCAAAGGTGGTATGCCTGTGCGGCGGCGTGGCCTGCAACAGCCGCCTTCGTGAAAAAATCGCCGTCTCCTGCCAGAAGCGAGGCAGACGCTTCGTATGTGCGCCACCCAAATACTGCACCGACAACGCAGCCATGATTGGCGGACTTGCCTGGCACTACCTAAAGCACGGCGGCAATGCTGACGACTTCGGCATCAACGCGCGTCTGGAATCCTCGCTTGGCACCCTGCCCTTCGCCCCCCTGGCATAATTCAATGCAGAGACGCTTTTTTTAACGCAGAGGCGCAGAGACGCAGAGACGCGGAGAAAGAGACATATTTTTAATGAATAATGAATAGTGTCAGCAAAAAGATAGCATTAGCGGTGCTGCTTTCAGTGGCATTACTGCTGTGTGCGCCATTCGTGGGCAGCAAGCTGCTGTTGCCGTCTGATTTGTTTGCGGACACTCTGGACGGCACGATACTGCGCCGCATGCGCATACCTCGGGTGTTGCTGGGGTTCTTTGCGGGGGCGGCATTGTCCTTTGGCGGTGCGTGCTTCCAGTCGCTGTTCCGCAATGGGCTCGCCTCTCCATACACGCTGGGACTTTCAGGCGGCGCGGCATTGGGAGTCTCCATTGCGGCATGGCTGGGCGTGGGAGGCACGCTGCTCGGCATGGGTGCAAATGGCATCGCCGCTTTTGCGGGCGCCTTCATTGTGTCGGCTCTGGTCTATATGCTAAGCCGTTGTGGACGCCGAAACGACGGCAATACAATGCTTCTTGCGGGCGTGGCAATCAGCTTCTTCACATCCAGCGTGATAATGTTCGTGCAATATGCGGGGCGCGAGGGAGAGCTGTTCCGCGTGATGAGATGGATGTCTGGGTCATTGGCAATCAGTGACTATGCCCCGCTGTGCATACTGGTGCCATTGTGCGTCATTGCGTTGTGCGCTTCCTACGCAGGCGGTGCAGAGGCACTGGATTTGCTCATCGTGGGCGATGACTTTGCCGCAAGCAGAGGAATTGACTTGAAGAAAGCCAGGCTACTTACATTTGCATGCGTTTCGCTTATAACAGGGGCAGTGGTCGCGCTATGCGGCCCAATCGGCTTCGTGGGCCTCGTATGCCCTCATATCGCCAGACTGGCCATAGGTGCCCCAAACAGGCGTCTCATTCCAGTTGCTATGCTGCTTGGCGGAACCTTCCTGACGCTATGCGACACCATAGGGCGTTCCATATCACAAAACGCCGAAATACCAGC
>JAFZZD010000862.1 GCA_017615955.1 Victivallales bacterium | reverse complement strand
TTGCTTGTTTTGCTGGGCGTGTCAATCGCCTGCAACTTGTACCAGAAGCAATTGCTTGGGGAATTGTCCAAAAAGACGGAGAAGGTGGAGAAGCCTGCGGGAGGAGGCAAGGAGGCTCCAAATACTGCCCCTGAAAATGTGGTTGCTCCCGCAAATATATCACCTACATTGAATATTAATACCATTCCAATCCTTGGCGATGGCAGTTCCAAGACCGAGGATTGCAGTCCAGTCTTGGTGTTTGAGAGATGCTATTCAGATGTGGACTATGATGATGAGGGTATTCCCTATTGCAAGTCAATTACACTCAGTCTTAAGAATCTGGCGGAGAGCAATTTCAAGGAAATCCTTGATGCAATAAAGATAAAGCCAGACCCCTTGCAACTGGACAGGATAGTCGTGCGTGACGGCTCCATTGAATTCCAGGGGTTGTTTGAGGTTGCAAAGGAATATATGGTTTTCATGCCCAAGGGCACTTTGACCAGGTACGGCAAAACCGAGAAAGACGCGAGTTTTGTAGCGAGAACCAGCGGTGGCAGCCCCGTCCTTTCATTTACTGATGAGGGCAGATACTATCCGATAGGTGCGGGTAGCGGGCGCAAATGCACCATTGCGCTGGATGTGTTTAGGCTTGATAAGGTTAATGTGACGATTTGGCGTGTGCCACGTGAGAATATGGACGTGGCAGGCGTTATGAGCGCCAGAAGATACTCCGAAACCGCAGAAGAAGTAATGATAAAAATGGCGGAGAAGGCATACGACGTGCCGTCCTGCATGAAGAGAAAGCAGAGGTTGGCGCTGGACATTGGCGAAATGCTCAAGGAACTCAAGCCTGGCTTGTACATGATAAAAATGGATCCCCGTGCAAGCAGCAACTATGATGATTTGCCATATTATTTTGGCGGTGACCGTGAACTTGAGATGGTATTAAGCGACTTGGGCATTTCCGCGACGGCTGCTCCATACGGCAAGGGGCTTGCGGTGTTCGTGCGCAGTTTGGACACGCAGAAGGGCGTGGCAAATTGCAAGGTGCATGCATATACCAGCAACCGCGTGTTGCTGGCGGAAGGGGTGACTGGTCAGGACGGCACCGTATTGCTTGATTATTCCAAGGTGGACAAGCGCAAGGTGACGGGTACTTTCTTCGTTGTCGCGGAGAAGGATGGCGATGTCACATATCTTGCCTTGAATGAAAACTGCGAGCTGTCCAACGCGGAATTCAACAACGAAGGGCGTGGCTTTGAGGAGATGAGGGCTTTCATCTACACCGAGCGTGGCATATACAGGCCAGGCGAGGTGGTGGAGGCGTCGGTGTTTGTGCGCCGCAATACGAAGGATGGCTTTGTGGGGTGCGCACTTCGCTGCGAGATGAGCCTGTCCGATTCCGAGGGGCGCATAGTCGGCAGGAAGATGATTGACACGAACAAGGAGGGCTTCGGTTCAGCCTCGTTCCAGCTCAACAGCGATGCCCGCGGGGAGAACTATGTTGTGAAATGCGGCATTCCAGGCGAAAAGGAATGGGACTTCCACACGATTTATGTTGGCGCGTTCACGCCTGACAGGATCAAGCTGAAGTTGTCTGCCACGAAGGAAGTTCTTCATGAAGACGAGGTTGCGGAACTGAAGGTCAGCGGCAAGTATTATTTCGGGAAGGAGCTGGAAGGCGGTTTTCTGAAGATGAACATGTTCCTTGTGGGCAGTCATTATCCTCGTCATTGGAAGGATTATTCAGTTGGGGGCAAGGCCATTAATGGAGATGTCAGGGAGTTGGGCACGATCTGGGAGGATCAATATCAGAAGTTGAATGACGAGGTTTTCCAGGTGCCGAACATACGCCGTGCCGTGAGAAATGCCTGTCGTGACTTGGATGCGCCTGTTAAATTGCGCGTGATTGCAACTGCAAAGGAAGGCGGGGAGCGTGCCATTTCCGCCTCGACAGATTTTATCTACAGTCCCCAACGTCTGTATATCGGCCTTAAGAAAGCTGCGGACAAGGATCGGGATGTGGAAATCGACTGTCGTCTGCTGACATTCAACAAGGATGACCTTAGGGAGGATGACAAAATCAAGGCAGGTGTCCTGCTGGTGAAAATGGAGTGGAAATATGCCTTGATTGAGGATGGCGGCGTCAGAAAAAGGCAGTGGCGCGAGGAAGTAGTCAGCGAAAGAAGGCTGGACGCAGTGGATGTTGCCTCAAATGGAACTGTTTTGACCATCAAGGAACTGGACTATGGCCACTATAAACTTTATGTTGGGAGCAGTGTGTTGGATTTCTACCATTGGTGGGGTGATGGCGGTAGTTCCCGCAGCTCGAATCCTTCGGTGCTGACCGTGACCTCCGATGCGGAGAAATACACGCCAGGCGGCACCGCCACATTGACTTTCGATGCCGCCAAGGGTGCCCTGCTCATCGCTGCTGGCGAGAGCAAACTGGAGGATGCCAGGGCAATTGACACTGTGCCAGGCAAGAACATCTTCAAACAGCCTATTCCTGCTCACGTGGTGGGGGACAGTTATTTCGTGGAATTATCCTTGCTCACCTCTGGCAAGACCGAGGATGACGATATGAGCCGCTCGTATGCATTGCTGAGGTTGCCGATTGACCAGGCATCCCGCAAGGCAAAGCTGGAAATACAGGCACCTGAAATCGCGGAGCCAGGCAAGGAGATTGACGTGACATTGAAGGCACAGGACTTCGAGGGCAAGCCCCTTGATGGCACGGTGCAGCTTTATGCAGTGGATGAGGGAATACTGGCCTTGACTGACTACAAGACGCCAGACATATTCGGCTTCCTGCATGGAAAATACTATTGCGATTTCCAGACATACGACATCTATTCCAGAATATTCCCCAAGGCGGGCATGAAGGCGCCTCGCAAGATTGGTGGTGACGGTGCGTTTGGCGGTCTGCGCATGGAGGACATAAAGAACAAGGAGAATGCAATCGTGGTGCTGCCTGCCGCCGATATTGTCAATGGCGTTGTTTCGCTGAAGATGAAGGTGCCGCAGCATTTTGGCGCCATGCGGCTCATTGCAGTGGCGGGCTGTGGCAACAAGGTGGGTTCCATTGACAGGGAACTGAAGGTGAGGAACAAGGCGGATGTGAGTTCGGTGCTTCCCAGCATTGCCGCGCCTGGCGATGCATTCCAGGGTATTTTCAAGGTGGTGAACCATGAATACGACAGTGAAGATGCTGTGCTGACTGTGGCTTGTGGCAAGGGCATTTCCCCAAATGGCAAAGTCACCAAAAAGATAAAGGTGAAGAGGGGCGGCAGTGCCATGGTTCATCTGCCATTCAAGGTGGTTGGCGAGGGTGCCCAGGAGATAAACTACACACTTGAAATGGGTGGCACAAAAGTCGAGCAGCGTGATTATGTGAATGTTCGTCCCGCCATTCCCGCCAGCACGGCGACGGACTTTGTGGTGCTGAAGCCTGGCGAGGAATACAAGCCCTCGCAGGAAAAGATGAGCAAGGTGCTGGACAGCAAGGTGAGTGTGGCGTCATCCGTGTCAATCGCCGCCGCCGAGGCACTGGAATGGCTGAACCAATACCCATACGGTTGCCTGGAGCAGACCACATCCTGCGCGTTTCCCTTCCTGGCGACGGACAAGATGCTGAAGGCAGGCATCATCGACAAGACGCTTGCCGCCTCCGGCAAGGGCAAGGTGGAGCTGGGTGTGAGGCGTGTGCTGGCGATGCAGCGTGGCAGCAATGGCTTCGCCAGCTGGATTGACTCAAATTCAATCTGGTATGAGGTCAGCACATTTGCGGCGCATTTCCTGGCCTTGGCCAACTCGCCTTTGTTTACGGAGAATGCTCGCAATAACACAGTGGAATTCCTGCTGAGGCGTTTTGACAATGTGGATACAGATTTCCAGCAGGCATACAATGGCTATGTGCTGGCGCTTTTGGGCAACAAGAGCAAGGCCAACGTGATGCTGCAGAAACTGGAGTACGAGAAGCAATTGGGCGGCATGGCGAAGTTCATGTACGCGGCGGCCCTCTTCAAGCTGGGCTATGCAAAGCAGGTGCTTCCCGCCTTGAACGAGGCACTGGAGAAACTGGCATGGAATGACACCAATGTGAGCTGGTATTTCAGCAGCCCCGCCATGAGAAAGGCATTCGTGCTGTCCATTGCAATGGAGATTGTTCCTGACAATCCAGCAAATGCAAAGCTGGCATTGGAACTGGCGAAAAGCGGCCGCAAGGATGGCAGTGGCTGGGGTGTCACGGGCACCAACGCCTGGGTTACTTATGGCCTTGCCGCGTATGGTGCGTATCACAAGCCTCAACCCACTGAAGTCGAGGTGTTCGCCAATGGCAAATCTACCAGGACAAAGCTGGAAGGAAGTCAGGCATTGGCTGGATGCGACAGAATAGTCAACCATGGTCCAGGCCAGCTTTACATCAGCGCAAGACTGCGTGGCATACCGAAGGTGCCAGCCAGCAACGGAAGCATAAGCATACACAAGGAATACCGTGACAGCGACGGAAACCTGGTCACCAAGGCGAAATGCGGCGATCTGCTGACTGTCCAGCTTCGCATCAGGCACAATGGCTGGATCAGCAATGGAGTGCTGCTGGACCTGCTGCCAGGTGGCTTTGAGATTGAGAACCAGGCTCTTGCCACCAGGGCAAATGTGGCTCTTGGCGACAATTCCAAGTATGAGATGCAGCATATCGAAATGCTGGAGGACAGATACCTGCTGTTCTTTGAGGACAAGGAAGGCGGCTGCAATGTCAGTTACAACATCAGGGCCGTCATCCCTGGCAAGTACAAGATCCCCGGCGCATCCGTGGATGACATGTACAATCCCGATGTGAATGGCACCTTTGGCACAAAAGGCATCATCGAGATAACGGAGTAATAGTAGTAGCGACGGCGTCCCCGCCGTCGCACCAACGGCCTGCTTCGCGCCAAAACGTTATTGTTAACAAACAATGATTAATGAATAAGGCACTATATAAAAAGGCATTATTGTGTCTTGGAATTGCGCTGGTTTTTGTGTTTCTGGTGGCATTGGTCGTTTGGATTGTGCTGCCATATTTGCTTTTCAACCCTATGGTGCGTCTGGAGAAGCAGACGCCGATACGGCAGTTTCTGGACAGGCAGGGCAATGTAATTCACATCGAGCGCACCTACGACTTCCAGAACAGGGAACCCGTGCCGTTAAGCCAGGTGTCACCCGCTTTCATTGACGCGATTATCGCCATTGAGGACGAGGGCTTTTGGCGGCATGGCGGAGTCTCCTATACCGCGATTATTAGGGCGTTTTTCAGCAATGTCCTGCTTATGCGCAAACAGTCTGGCGCGTCCACAATAACGATGCAGCTGGTGTCATTGCCCGATGCGGGGCATAAGAAGACACTGTGGAACAAGGTGCAGCAGGGTTGCATGGCGCGCTATCTGGAAGGCGTATATACCAAGGAGCAAATCCTTGAGGAATACGTGAACAGGCTGCCTTTCGGCGGCAAAATCTACGGGATCCAGGCTGCTGCAAGATTTTATTTCGACAAGACGGCTGCGGAACTTAGCATCCCAGAGGCCGCATTGCTGGCGGGCCTCCCGCAAAGACCCAATGGATACAGGCCAAATTGGCATCCCGAGATTGCAAAACGCAGGCAGTATAATGTGCTTTTAAGAATGCAGAAAGCAGGCAAGCTAAAAAGGGCAAGCCTGGAGGAATTATACAATGCACCATTGTACTATCGTGACTTCGAGGAGCATTCCTATTACACAAGGAACAATAGGCCTGAACGGGAAATATACCTGAGATATGCAAAGCGTGAGGCTGGAAAGGACTGCTATGATGTTCGTACCAGTCTGGACATGGACATACAGAAGGCGGTGCGAGGCATACTAAAGCAGGAATGTGCCATGATACCCAATGCCAAGGACGGCGCGGCTGTCGTGATTGATGTGAAGAACAGCAAGATACTGGCAATGGTGGGAACACTGGACTTCCATGAGAAGCATACCGGGCAGATCAATGCGGCTGTTTGCCGCCGCAGCGCGGGGTCCACGCTGAAGCCATTCATCTATGCGGAGGCCATCGATGGTGGCATGATTGCGGAGGACACATTACTCCTTGATGCCCCTTTGAGTTTTGGCGCGTATTCGCCAGGCAATTATGATGGCACATTTGCCGGTGACATCAAGGCAAAATATGCCTTGGGTCGTTCCCTCAACACGCCTGTGCTTCGCTTGTTGGCACAATTGGGCACGGAACGCACTCTGGACACCTTCTCCAAATTGGGATTGATGCCTGACGATGCCAAGCTGCGTGAAAAAATAAGCAGGGAAAAGGGGCTTACCATAGCCCTGGGCACCGCAGGGCACACGCTATGGCAGCTGACCGATGCGTATGCCGCTTTGGCACGGGGCGGCGAATACAAGAAGGCCAGTTTTCTACAGGATGGCAATGACGCAAAGGGACAGCAGGTGTTTTCCAAGCCATGTGCGCTTATGGTGTCAAGGATGCTGCGAATTTACCAGATTCCATGCACCACAAAGGACATTGCCTGGAAGACTGGCACTTCCAACGGCCTGCGGGATGCCTGGTGCATTGCCTACACGCCAGACTATGCGGTGGGCGTATGGATTGGCAACAAGATGCCCAAGGCATCATCCTACCTTGTGGGAGGCAAAGTGGCGGCGCCTTGTGCCGGGCGTATCATGTCATCGCTGTACGTTGACAAAGCTCCCCAATGGGATGAACCGGAGACTTGTCTTGCGCAAAGCAGGCTTTGCAAGGAAAGCGGCCTAAAACCCAGTGCAAAATGCCAGAATATAGTTGATGGCTGGACATTGCCAGGCTTTGCCCTGCCTGAATGCAGAAAATGCGGCGAAAAGAAACGCTCGCAAATAAAGATCATCTCGCCATTGGAGGCAGACTATGTCGCCCAGGAGGGCGGGGCTAGCATTCCGCTGAAGGCGAATGCCAGCGCATTGTGGTATGTGGACGGCATCTATGTGGGGGCTGTAAATGAAGGCCAGGCATTGCAGTTTGCCTTTGGCTCACACAAGGTGTGCGCCATTTCCAGCGATGGCTCACTGGAGGCCAGCGTCGTCTCATTTACGGTAAAGCCATAGTGGTATTTACGCGGCCAGGGGCCGCGCGTCAGGACGCAGACGAGCGGGGCGGCTGAAGCCGCCCCCTACGATGGACATACATGACAAATTGTCATAACTGCGTCATTTTGTCGCACTTTTTCCGCTAACAATAGTCCACAGTCCACTGTCCACTGTCCACTTTGAAATTTGGCATGGCTTTTGCTATCTCCATATTGTAATTTATAAAAAACGGAGGTAAAAGCTATGAACCAGGACAAGTACACAGAAAAGACTATTGAGGCATTGAGGACCTGCCAGCAGATTGCGGTTGGCAAGGGACATCAGGAATTGAGCGCAATGCACCTGCTGGCCGCCTTGCTGCAGGACAACGAGGGGCTGATTCCCGCCATATTGGGCAAACTCAACGTGGATTTGCGGGCACTGAAGGGCGAGGTTGAGCGTACATTGAACAAAATCCCGCGTGTCAGCGGCAACGACGGGCAGATTTATGCCTCCAGGGATTTCACAGCTGTGATGCAGGCTGCCGAAGAGGCTGCGAAGAGCATGGGGGATGAATACGTCAGCGTGGAACATCTTATGCTGGGTATTCTGGACAAGTCGGCCACTGCGGCTGACATGCTTAAGTCTTACAATGTAAGCAAAAGCAGCTTCCAGAACGCGCTGAAGGCAATTCGCGGCAATCAGCGTGTGACATCCCAGAATCCAGAGAACACATTCCAGGCACTGGAGAAATACGGCAAGGATTTGACTGCACTGGCGGCCAAGGACAAGCTGGATCCTGTCATTGGCAGGGATGAGGAGATACGGCGTGTGGTGCAGATATTGTCCCGTCGTACAAAGAACAATCCAGTTCTGATTGGTGAGCCAGGCGTGGGCAAGACCGCAATCGTGGAAGGTCTTGCACTAAGGATATGCCATGGGGATGTGCCGGAAGGCCTGAAGAACCACAAGCTGATTTCGCTGGACATGGGCGCGCTGATTGCTGGCGCAAAATACCGTGGCGAATTCGAGGAGAGGCTGAAGGCCGTGCTGAAGGAGGTCACTTCCTCCGAAGGCGAGATCATACTGTTCATCGATGAACTTCACACCGTGGTGGGCGCGGGCGCCTCAGAGGGCGCAATGGATGCGGGCAATCTGCTGAAGCCTATGCTGGCAAGGGGCGAACTGCACTGCATTGGCGCAACCACATTGGACGAATACCGCAAGCACATCGAGAAAGACCCCGCCTTGGAGCGTCGTTTCCAAACCGTGCTGGTGGAGCAGCCTTCAGTTGAGGACACCATATCCATTCTGCGTGGCCTGAGGGAACGCTATGAGATACACCACGGCGTAAGCATCAGGGATACCGCGCTGGTCAGTGCCGCAGTGTTGTCGGACCGCTACATCACCGAGCGTTTCCTGCCTGACAAGGCAATCGACCTGGTGGATGAGGCCGCTGCAAAATTGCGTACCGAGATTGACAGCCGCCCTGTGGAACTGGACGAGGCAATGCGTCGTAAGACACAGCTGGAAATCGAGCTGACTGGTCTGCGCAAGGAAAAGGACGACGCCTCCAAGGAGAGGACAGGCGCACTGGAGAAAGAACTCGCCGAGGTCAAGGCCAAGGCAGATGCTTTGCAGGCACGCTGGGAGGCGGAGAAGAAGGACATTGCCTCCATACGTGAGCTGAAGGCCGCAATGGAGAGCGCCAAGGTGGAGATGGCCAAGGCCGAAAGGCAGGGCAATCTGGAGAAGGTGTCCGAAATCAAGTACAGCACGCTCCTTGACCTTGAGAAGAAGATGAAGGAGGCGGAGGCCCGTATCAAGGCGGCAAAGGAAGACAGGCTGCTGAAGGAGGAGGTGGATGAAGAGGACATCGCCGAGATCATCAGCAGGTGGACACATATTCCAGTTGCCAAGCTGATGGAGGGCGAGCGCGAAAAGCTGCTTAAACTGGATGTGGAATTGCACAAGCGTGTCATTGGCCAGGAGGATGCAGTGGAGGCTGTCTCCGAGGCAATCCTGAGGGCAAGGGCTGGCTTGAAAGACCCCAACAGGCCAATCGGCAGCTTCATATTCCTTGGACCTACTGGCGTGGGCAAGACCGAACTGGCGAAGACGCTGGCTCAGTCCATGTTCGACGATGAACGTGCCATGGTGAGAATCGACATGTCCGAGTACATGGAGAAGCACACCGTTTCTCGTCTGGTCGGCGCTCCTCCAGGATACATCGGCCACGAGGAAGGCGGGCAGTTGACTGAGGCGGTGCGGCGCCGTCCATACTGCGTGCTGCTTTTCGATGAAATCGAGAAGGCGCATCCAGACGTGTTCAACATACTGCTTCAGGTGCTGGACGATGGCAGGCTGACCGATTCACAGGGCAGACTGGTGGACTTCAAGAACACCGTCATCATAATGACCTCCAATATCGGCAGCAGGGACATCATCGAGAGCGACGGCAAGGACTACGACGCAATGCACGACCGCGTGATGGCCAAGTTGCGTGAGGCGTTCCGTCCCGAGTTCCTGAACAGGCTTGATGACATAGTGGTGTTCCACCGTCTGGAGAAGAAGCACATCTCCGCCATTGTGGAGTTGCAGATACAGGCCTTCGCCAAGAGGCTTGCGGTGCAGCGCATAGGACTGGAGATCAGCGACGAGGCAAAACAGGCACTTGCCGAGGAGGGCTACGACCCTGTGTACGGTGCGCGTCCATTGAAGCGTGTCATCACGCGCCGCCTGGAGAACCCAGTCTCCAGGATGATTGTGGCAGGTACGCTTTGCGAAGGCAAGACCCTGAAGGTGCAGTACAAGGACGGCTCCTTCAGCTACGACTGCTAAATAATGCAAAAAAGTGCGCCCCAAAGTGGGGCGCACTCAAGTTGGCCAACTAGCCCGTTTTCGCCTGTTGGATAATCGCACAGGTTGGCCAACCCGTGCATGATGTCTGGGGCTTTGCCCTGTTGTTTATCCAACCTGAGTGGGCGCCGCTTCGGCGCCCACTTTATT
>JAFZZD010000861.1 GCA_017615955.1 Victivallales bacterium | reverse complement strand
TGCACAGGTTGGCCAACCTGTGCAGTGGGAAGAAACTTAGCTCTGCAGGTTGTTCAACTTGAGTGGGCGCCGAAGCGGCGCCCACATGGACACCCCAGGCATTTGGAAATCTCATCGGCTCTCAACATCCGCAGTCAGCAGGAGATCTTCCCCGATCTTCTGCACTTTGACATTGTCCAATTTCAGTGCCTCTGACATCAGGGCGGGATTTTCGCCTGCAACCACGACTTTGCTGTCCCGTCCGCAAAGCAGCTTTGGCGCAATGAAAAATGCAACTTTGTTGACTATTCCCGCCTGAAGCGCAGCTGCCGCAAGTTCGCCGCCTCCTTCCAGGAGCAGCGCAGTCACATTCTCTGCGCCGAGTCTGTCCAGAAATGCCAGCCACTGCGCCTTTCCGATGGGCTTCACCAATTCTGGCGCGGGTCCGCCATCGTTCAGCAAGGCGCATCCCTCTGGCAATGGCTTTGACGTCCATACCAGGCGGCGTGGCTGATGTTTCCAGTTCGCTGGGCTGCGCACCAGCAGCGAGGGATTGTCCAGCCTGGCGGTATTGCCGCCTACCATGACCGCATCAGACCAGCGCCGCATTTTCTGCACCAGCTGCCTGGAGGCGGCGCAGCTCACCCATTTTGCATCGCCATTCTGCGTGGCGATCTTGCCATCCAGTGTCATTGCCATTTTCAAAAGAACAAACGGGCGTTTCTTTGTGATCCACCAGAAGAAGCTCTCATTCAACGCGCGGCATTTCTCCTCCAGCACATTGCAATCCACCTGTATGCCATGTTTCCGCAATATGGAAAGCGCGGCGCCCGCGTGCTTTGGATTTGCGTCCAATGCACCAATGACAACTCTCTTTATGCCAGAGGCTATGATTTTTTCGCTGCAAGGCGGGGTTCTGCCGTAGGTGGTGCAGGGTTCAAGAGTCACGTACAAAGTGGCGCCCCGCACCTGGCCTGGATGTTTTTTCTCCGCATCGGCAATTGCCATTGGTTCCGCATGTGGCTGACCTGCCTGGTGGTGGTAGCCCCTGCCGATGACGACGCCATTCTTCACTATTACCGCGCCCACCATGGGATTTGGCGAAGTCATGCCATACGCGCGTCTTGCCAGGGACAATGCAAGCCCCATGTATTTTTCGTCTTCAGTTATCATTCTGTATCGCCGAAATGATTATGCGGCAGTGCTTCAACAGCTTTTCCCTGTTGGCGTCATCATAGAACATGATGCGCAGGCACACGGCCTGTATCAGGCCCATGAGCATGTCCTCCACCTCGGAAGGCTTGATTTCCTTGTTGAACTCACCGCTTTCAATGCCCTCCATCACCAAATGCTGTATGAAACGCTGGAAACCTATTAGATGCCGCTTGATTTTCTTCTCCACGGACTGGCCCTGGCGCTTCTGGGCGATAAGATATTCCACAATTGCATGCATCAAGGCGGGATTGGAGAGGCATAGGTCCACCGCCTCGCTGAGCAGCATCTCCAGTTTCTCCGAACTCTTCAATGCAGGATTAGCCTGGATTTTCTCGTGCAACTGCACATTGATGTTCTGCACCAGCTGGTACAGCGCGTTGTCGAATATATCCCGCTTGTTCTTGAAATACTTGTACAATGCGGTGCGAGTCAAGCCAATTGATTCAGCAAGCTGCTGATACGTGACCTGGGGATAGCCCATTCTGGCAAAAAGACCAAGGGACTTGTCAAGTATCTCCCTTCTCCTTTCATCATGGTCAACAACTTTTGCCATTGGTAATTCTCCTTTTTACCAGAGATAATTGCAAAACTATTGGAAATGCACGCCTTTTCCGCTGGCTAAAGCCAGCGGCTACGATAGTTTGCGGCTACGATAGTTTGCGGCTACGATATTTTGCGGATTGGCGCGATAGTCAGGATTGCCGCAATGGAGCAGGCCGTCCTGTACAGATTGTCCTCTGCGTTGTCCAGCGCCTCCTGAAGCGAGACTGGTTTGGCAAGTGTGCCGAACACAGCCTTGAAGCGCTTCCGCAATGCATCATGCTCGTCATTTATTGCCCCAGAGCAGAGTATTGCCGGCACGTCCGCTTCAGATGCGATTTCAGCCACAACTGCCGGCAGTTTTCCGTACAAGGTCTGCTCATCGGAGCAGCCTTCGCCCGTAATGAGCAAAGATGCGCCATTGAGATGCTCCCTCAAATGCACAATGCCCGCAATCAGCCTTGCGCCAGAATGCATCTTGCCGCCAAGCACGCCACGCAGCGCAAAGCCAAGACCGCCAGCCGCGCCATCCCCAGGCACATCGCAAGCAGAAGCCACGCCTGATGAAATCATCACATCCGCATAATTGCGCATGTACTGTTCCAATGTCTCCACCATTTCAGGTGTGGCGCCTTTCTGCGGCGCAAAGACATGGCATGTGCCAAGCTCGCCCAGCAGCGGATTCACCACATCGCATGCAATATTAAGTTCAAAGTCAGGCAATTTTGCGGGAATGACGCTTTTGACTTTGGCAAGGCCAGCACCGCCAGGTGCAATGTCACTGCCATTCTCGTCAAGCAACCTGTATCCAAGGGCCTGCAGCATGCCAGCGCCGCCATCCACGGTAGCGGAACCGCCTATGCCTATCGTAATGCGCTTCGCGCCTTTACCCAAGGCGGCATTTATAAGCTGCCCTACTCCATACGTGGTGGCAACGAGCGGATTTCTTTCCTGCGCAGTGATGCGTTCAATCCCATTTGCCTCCGCCGCCTCGATGAAAGCAGAGCCATCAGGCAAAAGCGCCCAGTGCGCAGAAACAGTCCTGCCCAGTGGATCCCCCACCTTCTGCTCAATGGACTTTGCGCCAGTGGCGGCAAGCACTGCCTCCAAAGAACCCTCGCCTCCATCCGCCATGGGCAAACAGACCAGTTCCACTTCAGGGCAAACATTCTGAAAGGCACGACGCCATATATTGCAGACCTGCGTCGCCCGCAACGTGCCCTTGAATGAATCCGGGGCTATGACTATTTTTTTCACACTCATTCCTGACATTCCGCAAGCAATACGCAAGGAATCTGGGTAGTCGGCCAGCGGGGGAAGGCAATGGTCAAAAGTACTTCATCGGGTATTTTGAAGAGGTTTGCCGGAACACAAACGGTGCTCACGCCAGCGGCAAACAACTTCAGGAACACGCCATCCAGCCTTCTGCTTTCATATATGTCTGACACCAGGCATCTGCATCCGCTGGCGATGATCCAATCCACTGCGTCCATGTCCAGGTAAACCGAGCGTCCTGGTATGTCAAATGGATTTTTATTTCCAATTGCGTTGATTATGATGAAGTCCTTCATCTGCCTTCCGTTGGCGGCCTTCTCCAGATCACTGGCGTGTACCGGACCCTCGGCGCAGTCCAGATGCAGCACCGAGGCAGGATGCCTGTAGAAGAAACCTGCATTGACATTGCTTCCCCTGGCGCCATCATCTGTTTCAAGGATATGCCCTGGCAAATCAATGTAGCTGCCCGCCATGGAATCCTCTTCCACGTTCCAGACCATGCCAGTATATTTTGTCTTTCCGTCAGCGGAGGAAATTGGCACTCTGCGTTCCGTGAAGGTGACCCTCTTGAAGCCAGGGTCGCCTACTGCTTCGCTTGTAAGATTAACTACCTTCATTTCTATGCCTTTTTAAAATTCAGCGTAAGTAACATTGCCAGGAATATGATGACAGTGCCTGAAATGGTCCATGCATTCATCTTGTTTCCAAGATAGAGCCAGGCGAAAATGCAGGCAAGACCAGGTTTCATGAAGAATGCCATGGATGCCTTGAAGGCGCTTACGCCGCTCAGGCCATAGTAGTAGAAAAGATATCCAAGCATGGTGCCCACTAGAACCATATAGCACATTGGGAGGAATGCCTGTTGAATGGCATCAATCTGAAGGCCTCCATTGACCCAAAATGCGAATGGCAGCGTAATTATCGCACCAAAAAGCGAACTCATTCCCATAAAGAACATAGTGCCGTATTTCTTGACTACGCGCTTTGTGACACAGACGCTGGCTGCGAACAGCAATGCCGCGCCGCACATCGTCAATATGGCAAGGAAAGTATCTAAATTAGGTTTTCCTTTTTCGAAGATAAAGCAAGAAATGCCAATAAGACCAATAATGACCGCCAGTATTTTGCGTGATGTAAGTTCCTCCTTGTTGATGAATTTAGCCAGAACACAAGTGAAAAGCGCATTGGCACTGAAAACAACCGCTGAGGATGAAGCATTCTCGAACATGTCAATTCCTTTGTGGAAAAGATACAGTGCACCGAATATGCCAAGAAAACCATTCAAGGCAAAAATGCCGATGTCATTCCAAGTCAGCTTGTTTTTTGCGATGTAACCTGGAAAACCAAGCACAGCAAGGATTATGCCTGTCACAAAGAACCTGGCGAATACCATTGGCAGCGGCGACACCGTCGCATGGGAGGCTATGACTTTGCCTGCAATCTCAACTGTGCTGAACAAGGCTATTCCCAAAAACAGCGACAACCCGCAAAAAAAAGATTTGTTCGATTTGTCCATCGAATGGCTCCATTTTTATCCACAGATTCACACTGATTTTCACAGATAAAATCTGTGTTAATCTGCGTGAATCTGTGGATTATATTTTATTTTTCGCGGCACAGAATGCCGCCTCTTACTCTGTATATGCAATCAGGCGAGGCGATTTCAGAAGGTATGCCAGTGCAGGCGAATACAGTCTGCCCTGAATTGCATACGCTCCTGAAAAAGCGTGTTCTCCTGTCCATGTCAAGTTCCCCCACCACATCGTCCACCAGAAGCGTCACATTTTCTGCGCCCACCTTTTCGCGAACCAGATTGAAGCACGCCAGCTTCAATGCCAGGGAGCCTATCCTGCATTCTCCCTGGGAAGCGAACCTCTGCATCAATATGCCATCCAGCAGGCAGCTGAAGTCAGAGCGATGGGGACCCAGTTCTGTGGTACCTACCTCAAGATCCCTGGCAAACGCCTTTTCAAGATTCTCAAGGTAGGTGGCCTCAATCTGCTCCTTTGGAACACGCTGTTCCTGAAGAAGCGGCCCGATTTTGGAGAGATACCGTATCTCCAATTTTCGGCTGTCACCAACAAGCTCATCGGACAACTGCCCCAAGTATGCATTGAGCATCTCTGCAAAGTCCCTTCGCATGACCTCAATCTCGGCAGCCTCCCTGGCAAGCACCTTGTCATACGCGGTAATCGTGTCCCTGGTGTACTTCGCCTTGTCCTTCAGCATGACATTCCTGCTGTGCAATGCCTCCTGGAACTTCTGCAAATGCCGCATATAGTCCGTGGACACCTGGCTTATCGAAATGTCCAGAAATCTGCGCCGCAGCAAAGGCGCTCCTTGTATCAAGGACAAATCCTGGGGTATGAACGCCATGCAGATGAACCTGTTTATGAAGTCGCTGGCGCGATATACAGGAACGCCATTTACCAGAAGATGACGTTCAGTTCCATAGCTTACCGACAACTTGACCGAAGGCATGCCTGGCTGCGCCGCCTCGCAATGCAACGCAAAGCCCTGGCTCTTGAATTGCTTCATCTCATTGACATTGTTTGTCCTGAATGAGCGCAGCAGTGAAAGATAATAAATCGCCTCCAGTAGATTTGTCTTGCCCTGCCCGTTGCTGCCGACTATGCAGTTGAAACCAGGACACAATTCCAAACGACATTCATCGTAGTTCCTGAAATGTACTAAATGAATGGCGGACAGCATCTTTCAATTGTGGACTGTGGTCTGTGGACAGTAGGGTGTCTGCGGCGAAAGTCGCAGATAGGGCTTTGCCTAATAAACGCGGGCGAGAACGCCCGCGCACAGAACTGTCCACAGTCCACTAATCACTTAGTTGCTTCTCATTGGCATGAGCATGTACAGGAAGCCTTCTTCGCCTGTGATTTTCAATGGGGCGAATTGCTTGCCGAACTCAAGGGAGACATTGTCGGATT
>JAFZZD010000860.1 GCA_017615955.1 Victivallales bacterium | reverse complement strand
GTGAATGCAAACTTTGCCAAGGGGGACAAATTCTCCACCACCATGAGGGACGTGAATTTGGGCTTGCGCGGCGTAATCGGATTTGACGGAAGTCCAGCATACCAGCCTGAGGCTGGCGAGGCACTGCGCTACAATGTGGAAGGAAATGTGGACCCGCATCAGGGGACGCTTATTCTCTGGACCGCCGGCATGGACTATAACCCATGCGATGCAAAGACTGATGGTGCAAGCAGGGGAAACATAGCAATTGCACACATCATGGCCAATGACGGCGGCAAATGGATTGAATACCAGTTGTATGAATTCGGTGACACGGTGTATTTTGACTGGCGCTGTTCCGAAGGTCCCCAGGGATGGGGCAACATTGGTCGCGTTGCAATTCAAAGGACCAGGATACGCAAGGGGGAATGGCATCAATTGGCGGCAACATGGAATGACGCGCGGTTGACTTTCTACCTGAACGGAGAAAGCGTCAGTGAAACCGCACTGCCCGCGAAAGTCAGATTGTCAAAGGGCATTCAGGCACGCAACAACGCGAAGTCCTTCATCGGCGTCAAAAGCCCGTTCTACGAGGACAAGCACAAGTATGCGACTGCGGTGGACGACTTTGCAATATACTCCCGCCCGCTGACTGCCCTGGAGATACGCAATCAGTACCTGGCGCTTTGCAAGGAAAAGGGAAATGTTGAAATACAGGCATACTCCATTGAACTCAATGGCGTGAACATAGGGCGCAACGACAAGATTGAGCGCCTGGAGGCTGCATTCGACTTTTCCGCGCTGCCAAATGAAGAGGCGGAAAAGTTGAAGGCCGGTAAACTGAAGGTGGACTACGTTCTGACTGCACCTGACGGAAAGAAACAACAGGGAAGTTGGACTTTTGCCGAAGGAGACTGCACACGCATTCTCAATGGTCTGAACCAGGTCGGGAAATACACTTTAGACACCACCTGCGGCAAGGAAAAGGTCAGTGCCTCCGTGGAAAGGCCTGACTTCTCATGGGTGATGAATGGTTATGGCGACGAGGACGAGGTCCCGGAGATTTGGAAGGACTTCGCATTGAAGGGACGCAATGTCACGCTATGGAACAGAACCTACAAGTTTGGCGCAGGACCATTGCCCGAGGAAATCATCGCATACGGCAAGCCTTTGCTGGCGGAACGTCCCAGATTGAGCATTGACGGTGTGGAGCCAAAATGGAGCAGCGGCAAGACCACCAGGACAAATCGCACCATCACATTCACCGGCAAGGGAAAACTGCCCAATTGCAGTATCACATACAATACGACTGTGGAATTCGATGGTTTGATCAACTTCAAGTGGCGCATTGACGGCAAACCCGAAATCGGCAAAATGGAGTTGACATGGAAAATGGCTCCTGAAAATCACCAGTACCTGATGAGGCCTACCGTGGACGAAAGCAAGGATGCGAAGCGTGAATTCAAATATCCCACCAATGGCGGCAGTGCAAAACTGTTGTGGCTGGTTTCCGAGAAGAAGGGTGGTTTCGCATACACCATGGTCAATGACGCAAACTGGGTATATGACGCAGAAAAGCCTGTGTTCTTTGTGGACAAGTCAACTGGCGTCTGCCGTGTGGAGATGATCAACCGCAAGGTACGCCTTCCCGAGGACACCCCATATCAGGCGCTTTTCATTGCCACGCCCACAAGACCCCTGCCAAAACTCAACAGGATCATACAGTACGGCGACACCCGGGGCGGGCATAAAATAATGATCAACGGCGGCGGCAGCGGCGGTTTCAACAGCATCTTCACGCATGAGCCACATCCGACTGACTTCGAGCAGAAGAACAAGACACGGATGCCAAACACGGCCTCCGTCTATGGTGCGTCAGGTGCGCTCACCACCATGGAACCCGTGGCGAATTACCTGCGCAAGTACTGGGAGGTGCCTGGGGCATACAGTTATAAAATGCCGTGGCATAGGCCTCTTGGAGACGGAAAATACAAAGTCGAACACTATTTCTCCCTGTCGGCCTGTTGCAGCGGAGTCATCAACGACTATACTCTTAATGGCCAGCACAAATTGTACAACCACAAGTACGGCGACAGAATATGGCAGGTCTATTATGACCTTTGCGGAGATGGCATCTGCCGCAACAAGTTGCACGGCTGCGGCTTCAAGGACAAATTTGGCAGGGACATCGGCACCTACTGCGTGCTCTATAAAAGAGACCTTATTCGCAGGACAGTGTCATACGCCCACAAGCACGGCAAGACTGTCATGATACATGCGCAGAGGGACTTCATCCCGATGATGACTGGACTGGCGGATTATTTCTTCCCTGGCGAACAATATGGCTCTCTGCTGCAACGCAATCCATTTGGCTATGTGGACGAGGTGCCAGACATTATATACCGCACTGAATTCAACAGGGACGTGCTGGGCATAGGCGTGATACATTTGCCGGCCCTGGGACAGGCGGACAGGGCGAATTTCCGCAAGGAGAACTACAAGTACACGGAGGCCATGATTTGCATGCTGCAAAGCCATGATGTTGATACAAGCCAGGACTGGGCGGCCTCGAAGCCACTTCAGAAAGTCTGGGATGCAATGAGGCTGTATGGCGTGGACAAGGAGGAAACGCAGTGCTTCCGCTACTATGAGCACGACACGATTAAGTCCAGCAATCCCGAAATACGCATTACATACTATGCCTGTCCAGATGGCAAATACGTTCTTTTCCTGGCTAACAAGGACATACGCCCGCAGAGCGGTGAAATTGACCTGAACGCCATAAAGGGCGGCGACTACGAGGCCAGAGAGGAATACAAGGGCAAGCCTATTGAAGTGAAAGGGGGCAAGTTCAGCATCCGAGTTCCCTCCCGTTCGTTCAGGATAGTGGCGTTTCCGCCACAGTCAAACTATCCCATACTGGACAATATGAATGAGCAGTGGGGCGCATGGTGCAACAGCAAATGCGATGCCGAATTCCTCCACAGCAAGGATGGTGGCATAGACAAATCACCCAGTCTGATGCTGAAATCAAACACTACTGGAGGCGGCGCCTTTATCAGGCACCTGCCCGCGAAGCCAGGCGAAAACTATGTAATCAGGGTCAAGGTCAGGCAGGAGAATGTCACAGAAGGCAATGTTTTCTCCATTTCCGTTCAAGGCCGAGACGGTGCAAAAATCGTGGCGGGTCCAATCAGCAGGAAAATCAAGGCCAGCACCGAATGGCAGACACTGGAATTAAAGGCAAACATTCCTGAAAAGGACAAATGGAACGCATGCGACGGACTGCTTCTGATGCTTGGCACAAACGGCAAGAACTGCACCACCTACTTCGACGATTTTGAAATGGTGGAAGTAGCGAAGCGTACCTTGCCATCGCATTAATTGCCGCCCGCGCGGCTCGTCCTGTGCGCGGGCATTCTTGCCTGCGCCGCCGTGCACTCATTTACTATCGGCGCATCGCTAGTGCGACGGCGAGGACACCGTCGCTACTACTACGGCGCTGCCTGGTGCCTTGTCTATGACAAGCAAGTCACCTTCCAGTTGCCATTTGCCTTCGGCTGGCACGGGGTGTTCCTCGTCCAGGATTTCAACTGACTTGATTTTCGCGTTGGATGGCAGGTTCTTCAGTTTTATACGCAGCTGCGTCTCCTACATCTTCAGCACGGAATACAGCAGGAGGCAGCCGCCATTGTCATCCTCGGCGGCTATGAAACGGCTCTCGCCTGGTCCCTGTTCGCACTTTATCCTGGTCTTGTAGTTGCATTGCAGGTCGCCGACTGCGCAAAGCCCATAGTATAGCGGCGTTGGCTTGCCGAATCTGCTGAAGCAGCCATAGCCACTGGCTCCCGCCGTGTAGAAATGGGACAAGTCCATTGGTGTGTCCTGCCAGCCGGCGATGACGCCAGCCGTGAACGCTGCGGAATCCACGCCCTGCATTTCCGCGATGCCTTCGTCCGAACCTGGTCCCATTGTGATATAGTGCCATTCAGTGAGGTGTACCTCCGCCTTTGTCCAGCCCAGGCTGTCCATGAATGCCCTGGCAGTGAAGGGCTGGAACCTGAGGCCTTCCATGTTGGAACTGTACTGGTGCCAGGAGATGAAATCTGGCGTAAAGCCATTTTCCCTGCATTTCTTCTCCAGCCGCTGGAACAATGGCAGGGATAGGGACATGGCGCCTGGCCCTCCAAACTTGATTTCAGGAAACTCCGCCTTGAGGCGCTTGCCTACCAGCACGAACAAGTCAAAGAATTCATCCAGAGACTTGCTCCACATCATGTACGATTCAGGCTCGTTCCAGAACTCCCAGTATTTTATGTTCCAGTGATGGCCATTGGCCCAGCCATGGTTGTAGTGCCTGACTATGCCCGCGCAGACTTCTGCATAGTGGTTGAAGTCCTTGGGTGCAAGGGCAGTGAATTTGACCTTGGCATGGTCAATTGAGACGCCGAGCCTGTAGTATATCTCGGAACCCTGGTCCATGGTGTTCTTCAGGTAGTAGTCGGTCTGGTCAAAATAGTAGTTTTCCGGCACTTTTGGATCCAGATGTTCCAGAGGAAATATGAATATGGTGTCAACAATGCGGCAGCCTGGATTTGCCAGCGCTGCATCATGGGGGCGCATGCTGCTGGCACCCAGTTTCTTGTAGTAAGGATTGTAGTCCTTGTTGGCCTGGTTGGAGATGTTCGGCCCCAGGTTGACGCCATACAGCGGGCGTACCTTCCCGCCTTTTTGCGCAAAATCAACTTCAGGCATTGCACCTCGTTTGGGCTTAAGTGCCATTCCCGCATCGTGTGCCGCGCCGCGTATTTGCTCTGGGGTATTCAATTCAGGACTTTCGCCTAGGCCGCTGTTCCTTATCACGCTGAGCGTCATCAGTTTCAGGCGCTCCATATCTGGCGGAAGCAGGTTGTCTTGCCGGAATTCAGGCGAAAAATCGTTGTAAGCGCTTATCTTCAGGCAGCCCATGACAGTATGCAGGTCAGAGCAGCCTTCCTTGGTGCAGCAGTCATAATAGACGGCGCCCAGCACCGTGTCCATGTCATATACTGTGACCTGAAACGCAACTGCGTCTTCGCCCAGGAAAATCTTGTCATGGGGCGTGGAGAAGTACAGCACCCAGCCCCCAGGTTCGTTCCTGCCAGAGACCTGCACATCCTGGATTTCCAGAGCCTTTGTGAACTTGCTCAAGGCGCCATTTGGATTTACCTGGAACTGGTAGATGCCGTTCTGGTTGGCGAATGTGATTTCCGCTGAATTGTCAAAGCACCAGCCCTTGAACGTCTTCCTCATTGGGATGGCTTTTTGGCAATAGGTTTTGCATTCAATGCGGGCATATACACGTCCATTCGCCACTGCAAACTGCGCGGAAATGTCGGATGTGGATGCGAGAATTCTGTATCCCCGCGGGCAGAAACTGGTTACGGATGGTATGGATTTCCAGTCATCCTCTGTAGGCTCCTTGTCCAATGGCCTACATGGAAAGAATGGAAGTTCCGAAAATTCAACTTTCTTTTCCTTGCGCGGTATGAAGTAATATCCCATAAAAACTCCTTTTGTGT
>JAFZZD010000859.1 GCA_017615955.1 Victivallales bacterium | reverse complement strand
CAGGAATTTGTCCCCTTTGCGGTATTTGTAGAGAAATTCGCCTGCATCACTCCCGGGCATCAGAATTTCACGGCCAGTCATCTTCTTGTATTGCTGGACAAGGTTCAGGGCGAACATGACAAGCAACCTGGCGACCATGAAATGGTCAACGGTTTTCTGGTTCTCTATTCCGAGAATGAGAAAATTTCCCTTTTCCTTGATACGGTAGGAGACCGTGCAGCAGACATCACGCAGTCTGGACAGCGTGCGCATCTGTTTGTCATCCTCCCCGTAGGTGACCAGTTCCTCGGTGTTGATATGCTGAAGTTGGTCGGCGTGAATGACTTCCTGGTTGTCGAAGAGGCAGCAATTCGCCAAGGCTGCCACGCTGTCTGTGTAGGTGAAAAAGTCCTTCAATCCCAAATCTGGCTGTCCCATTTGCGTTTCTCCCTGTTGCATTTAGGTTGGAGGATATAAAGATAGCAGAGTATTCCTAAAATACAAATCAGGACAGCAAAAAAATAATTCTATTCCGTGGATTTTATATGACCTATTGAAAATACTATAAAGATACTATATAAGTTTCCCTTTATTGGATGAAAGAGATTGCGGATAGGAGAGAAACGGTATATTTTTTGCAAAAAGCATTTGGGCTTGGCTCCCCCAAAAAAGATCTTTCTCAGCCTCGCTAGACTTTTGTTTGGTCAGTTATCCAGAATTCCCACCTGTTTTAACGTGGGCAGCCTCAGATTTGCCACTTGAGCCTGACGTGCCAGGCGCGAGTCTCCAACTTGCCCGCGAGACCTTCAGGCCTCGCGGATTGAAGTAGTCTGGTGGCTGAATAGATACGGTCAACTTTTTATTCCCTGCCGATATCTCGGAAATACTCCTGAATTTGCCGCCGATAACGCTCGGGTGGCGGGGCGAGACGGCGGTTCATGCGTTTTTGGCTTGCGCGCAACTGCTCGCCAAGCATAGTTTCCAACACTGAATAAGCGTGGGAAATCTGCTGAAGACTAAGTTGCCCGAGTTCTCCAGCCGCCAAGTCCCCGCCCAGGGACATTTCATTTGCCAGAGCCTGCAACTCCCTGTTCTGGGTGGCCTGGGCTGCCTCCTGTATGGTGCGCGCCGCTTGGCGCCGTCCTTCCTCCAGACGTTTTTGGGAACGTGCTTGGGACGGATCCTTCGTGGCTGCGTCTATCTGGGCTGCCTGGCGGGCGAGTTCCTGGAGAATCTCCCGCAGTTCCTGTTCGCTCAAAGCGGGGAGCGATGATGCTGCATCTCCAAGCCGTTCGGCCAATTCCTGGAGATAGTTGGCCGCGTCGTTTTGCTCTTTGGCGGCACGGTCGTAGCGTTGGTAGAGCAAGGCGTTGCGGGCACGTGTCTGAGAGCGCTCCAGCCCCTTGACACGGCTTTGGGCGATGGCCTGGGAGAGGGCCTGGGCAGCCTCTGGGAAATCCTCCTGCAATTCAGAGGCAGACCGGGCTCCCGTGTCCAGAAGTTGTTTGGTCTTTTGCTCCAGCGCCGCCTGACGGTCACGGGATGCGTCGTCCTTGCCATTGTTCTGGGCGAGTTTTTCCGACGTCTGCGCCTCCTGCCGCTGCTGTTGGGCAAGTCGGTCGGCCTGTCTGGCCAATTGCGCAATGGCGTTGGCCGCAGCCTGGCGCACAGCGCCTTCCAACGCCTGAATCGCCGCCGCCAGGCTCATTTGGGCACGTTGCCCATGGATGCCTCCCAGTCGTTTGTCGTTTTGCTGAAGAGCCTGCACTGCACCGTTCATCTCGGCTGTGGTGGCCTTCAGGCTCTCGGCGATGGCCTCCGTTGAGGGAATGGCGGACAACTGCCGCTGGACTTCCTCCACTTGTGTGCGCACGTTGCCCTGCTTATCCGCCAGAGGCTGTGCAATGGTATCCTGCCTGGCCATGGCGGTATTGAGTTCCCCTTGTTTTTGCTGGATTTCCCGCAATTGGCCCAACGCCTGCTTCATCATCTGGCGTTCCTGGGATGCGTTGTCATTGCCCTTGGCGTCTT
>JAFZZD010000084.1 GCA_017615955.1 Victivallales bacterium | reverse complement strand
GCCCGTTTGCCTGGAACTCTGCCCAGTGAATCTACTGAAGAGGAGATTCCAGCCATCCAGCGTGACTGTCTCTGTCAAGGACGGGAATTTGTTGCTTGAGATGAAGGCGCTTGAAGAGCATGCAGACAGGATAATGCGTCGTGCCATACCAGGCCAAAATGGCAATGTGTGGGCGGATGACTGCTTTGAAATCATGCTTTCACCTATTGACGGAGGCTTGCCATACATACAGTTGATAGTGAACGCAAATGGCGCATTGCAGGCATTGCGCTATGACGGCAAACTGCGTCGCTCGTCCCGTTATGCAAAGGCGGGTGAACTTACGGTGAAGGGTGAATTGCTGAAGGACGGATGGAAGGGAAGCATTGCCTTCCCATTGCAGTTGCTGGAGGAATTCTGCCCAGGAAAGCAGGGAAAAATCGGCATTTTCAGGACAAACCGCCTGGAACCAGAGCCAGGAAAGACGGCTGATTACCCCGCTGTTTCTGCATTTACGGATGATGTGCCCCAGGGCAACTACCATAATCGCTCATTGTACAGGACATTCAAGGTAACTGCTCAATAACAGTTTTTATCCACAGATTTTCACAGATTACCACAGATTTCATTCTGGTATATGATGTGAAAGTGATTTTGACTAGGCGCTGAAGCAGCGCAGATTTCCATTTTTGCTGCGCAGGCAAAACTAGTTTTGCATGCGCCGCAAAAACAAGAAATCGTCGGTCCTTTAGGACCTAGTCAAAATCACATGTCGATAATCTGTGGTAATCTGTGAAAATCTGTGGATAAATAATAAGTCTCTCTGGAGCAAAAGAGTACAGAAAAGTCACAAATGGTGTTATATTACTGCACTTTTGTTTCAACTCGCATAAAATAAAGGAAAAATCAAATGGCAGACATTATCAGCATGGGGCCAAATGGCCTGGTTGTAGGAAACAATCCAATAATTCCATTCATTGAGGGAGACGGCACAGGGCCAGACATCTGGCGTGCTACGCAGACCGTGGTGGATGCAGCGGTGCAGAAGGCTTACGGCGGCACACGCAAAATCGAGTGGAAGGAAGTGCTGGCAGGAGAAAAGGCATTCAACAAGACTGGCGAATGGCTGCCTGAAGAAACTTTGCAGGCTTTCAAGAAGTACCTGGTCGGTATTAAGGGACCATTGACGACGCCTATCGGCGGTGGCATGCGCAGCCTCAACGTGGCGATACGCCAGCAGTGTGACTTGTATGTGTGCTTGCGTCCTGTGCGCTGGTTCGAAGGCGTGCCTTCACCTGTGAAGCGCCCCGAACTGGTGGATATGGTGATTTTCAGGGAAAACACAGAAGACATCTATGCGGGCATAGAGTTCGTTTCTGGCAGTCCAGAGGCCGTGAAACTGACCTCGTTCATCAAGGACAACTTCCCTGAAAGATATGCCAAGATACGCTTCCCCGAAACCAGCGGAATTGGCATCAAGCCAGTTTCAAAGGACGGGACACAGCGCCTGGTGCGGGCAGCCATAAATTATGCCATCGAGAATGACAGGTCTTCAGTCACGCTGGTGCACAAGGGCAATATCATGAAATACACTGAAGGCGCGTTCCGCGACTGGGGATATCAGTGCGCACGTGAGGAGTTCGGCGCTGTGCCTATTGACAATGGCCCATGGTGCACTATGAAGAATCCACGCAATGGTAAGGAAATAGTAATAAAAGATTGCATTGCAGATGCATTTTTGCAGCAGATTCTGACACGTCCTGCAGAATACAGCGTAATAGCCACGCTGAACCTGAATGGCGACTACATTTCCGATGCGCTGGCTGCCTGCGTTGGCGGCATTGGCATTGCACCTGGCGCCAATATCAACTACACCACAGGCTGCGCGGTCTTCGAGGCAACCCATGGCACTGCCCCGAAATATGCCAACCAGGACAAGGTGAACCCAGGCAGCCTGATTCTCTCCGCAGAGATGATGTTGCGCTTCATGGGCTGGAAGGAAGCGGCGGATGCCATTATCCGTGGCATTGAGAAGACCATCGCGAACAAGACCGTGACCTACGACTTCGAGCGCCTGATGGAAGGCGCAACCAAGGTGAGTTGTTCCGAATTCGGCAACTTGATTGCGGCTAATATGTAACCCCCCGCGGCTTATCGCCGCGGGCACCCGATGGTTCGGTGTGCGGGGCGAAAGCCGCGCGAAAATAGGAGACATAAAATGGGAAACAAGCGTATTCTGGTGACTGGTGGTGGCGGCTTCCTAGGGTCATATCTTTGCGAAAAGCTGCTTGAGGCTGGCAATGAGGTGATTTGCGTTGACAATCTGTTCACGGGCAGCAAGCGCAACATCTTTCATTTGATGGGCAATCCCCGCTTTGAATTCTTGAGGCATGATGTGACGTTCCCGCTGTATGTGGAGGTTGACGAGATATACAACCTTGCCTGTCCTGCATCGCCGATTCATTACCAGAAGAATCCTGTGCAGACTGTGAAGACCTGTGTGCATGGTGCAATCAACATGCTGGGGCTTGCGAAACGGGTTGGGGCGAAGATATTGCAGAGTTCCACTTCGGAGGTCTATGGCGACCCGTCAGTCCATCCCCAGGTTGAGGAATACTGGGGCAATGTGAATCCAGTGGGCTTGCGTTCCTGCTACGATGAGGGCAAGCGCTGTGCTGAGACCTTGTTCCATGCCTACTGGCTGCAGACCAAGCTGCCAATAAAGATAGTCCGCATTTTCAACACATACGGTCCCAGAATGCATCCCAACGATGGGCGCGTGGTCAGCAACTTCATTTTGCAGGCGCTTCAGAACCAGGACATTACCATTTATGGCGAAGGCAACCAGACACGCAGTTTCTGCTACAGGGACGATCTGGTGGACGCCATGATACGCATGATGGCCACGGGCAGTGACGTGACTGGCCCTGTAAATATTGGCAATCCAGGCGAATTTACCATATTGCAGCTGGCTGAAATGGTGATTGAATTGACTGGCTCCAAGTCAAAGATTGTGAAGAGACCGCTTCCTGCTGACGATCCAAGGCAGCGCAAACCAGACATCAGCAAGGCAAAGGCTTTGCTGGGCTGGGAACCAAGCACTCCATTGCGTGAAGGCTTGACCAAGACCATTGCTTACTTTGACCAGTTGCTCAAGGAAGATCCAGAGTATTGCAGGGCCTAGCAGAGGCACAGAGTTTTTATTATCCACAGATTAACACAGATCAACACAGATTATGTGATTTTTCCGCTCTTTTGAAAAATCACAGGTCTGCCTTATCTATAAAGAGAATCTGTGAAAATCTGCGCTAATCTGTGGATGACAAATGGGAGAATAACAATGTTAGAGATTACAAATTTTAGAGATGGCGCGGTTCTTGACCACAATTTCGGCAAAGAAACAGAGGCTGGACTGGAGATTGAGGTGCAGGGCATTGCCTCGTCTCAGGCATTCGTGAACATAAATGGCGTGCCTGCTGAAAAGTGCGACCGCAACTTTTCAGGCAAGGTATTGCTTGACAAGAAATTGAACAAGGTGACAGTGGAGGCAGACGATGCCTTTGGCATCAGGAGCCAGACTATTACCCTGGCATACGACAGGAAATCCTTCAAGCGCTACAACTTCTTCATTGACGACTGTTCCTTCTTCCTGCGGGAATTGGCGCTTAACAGGCCAAAGTCACTGTTCGAACAGTTCTTCCTGGGAGGGCTGAAGAAAATCCATGATGCATACGGCAGCAAGTTCACGCTGAATCTTTTCTATAATGACGACCATCATGACTTCTGTATTGCGAATATGCCAGATTGCTACAAGGGCGAGTTTGCGGACAATGCGGACTGGCTGAAGATGTCATTCCACGCAAAGAGCGAATTTCCAGACAGGCCATACCAGAGCGCAGATGCGGCGACTCTTGGTGCGGACTACGATTTGCTGAAGAGCGAGATACTGCGTTTTGCAGGCGAAAACAGTTTTATGAGGCCGCTGGTGATTCATTGGGGTATGACGAATCCCGAGAACTTCTGCGCTTTGAAGGAGCGTGGCGTGAATCTTCTGACAGGCGGCTATATTGGCAGTATTTCACATATCGGCGAAACTCACAATTGGCGCGTGACGGATATCGGATACCATTATGAAAAGGATATCTGCGAATATCTCGACAAAAGGCACCTGTTCTATGACCGCCGTTTCGATATGTTCCTTATGACCAATTTGCTCTGCTGCAATTATGACGATATTCCTGTGATTGAGGCAAAATTCAAGGCATTGAAGAACAGGGCACAGGACACGCTCAGCCTTATGACACACGAGCAATATACATTCCCCGACTATTTCAATTATATCCCGAAGGACGGGTATATCCTGAAGGCCACGGCGGACGAAGCGGACGGAGGTAATTCCGTGATCGTCGGGAATACCGTGAAATCCAACACCAACGCGCTGTATGC